>CBDURV010000006.1:0-22117 GCA_965369495.1 uncultured bacterium | reverse complement strand
GGCCAGATGCAGAATGGCGCCCCGCTTGTCTCCGGAGCGGAGCCAACCCGGTACGCGCTCAGAGACAAGCTCGCCCAGACTGTCGGTCGCTTCCATCCGTACCGATTCCGCCACGCGCGAGTCCAAAGCGACAGAGGCAAGAGATTCCACGGTTTGGGACGTCATGAGAGACTCCTCCGCCTGCGCGGTTGCTTGCTCGTCCACCCCCGTGACATCGTCCCGACCATCCGCAGGAAGGACGATGCATGCGAGGCTTGCACACCAGCAACCGAGCAGCACGATCTGCTTTCGAGAGACCCCCACCCGCATGCCGATCGACGCGAAGGCGGCGCATGCAAGGCCACCGGAGACGAGTCCCGCCATGAGGTAGTCCGGCGGTCCGGCATCGATCGCGGATGCCTTGACTGCCAGATTCCATGCCATGTGAAGCAGTATCGGGAGCGCGAGGGAACCCGACCCTATGCGAGCGGCGCCGAACACGGCGCCGATTCCGAACGTGACAACGATCCGTAGGGCGACGATTTCGCCGGGTTCCCCGCCGACGAGATTAACGACGTGTATGGCCGCGAACAGCAACGAACTCAAAAGAACCGCGCGCGTCGCGGAGACCCGCGACAAAAGCACCGCGAGAACGACGCCGCGATAGACGACCTCCTCGCTGAGTGCGACAGCGAAGGCCCGCAGGGCCGCGCGACCGCCGACATGCTCCCACAGCGTGGGCGAGAGAGCGATCCACGCGGTAATCGCCAAGGTCCCCGCTGCAAAGAGCGCGCAGCGGTTCCAGCCGGGCCGTACAAAGCCGATCGCCTTTCTCCAGTCCGGCCCCAACCAAACGCGAAGCAGGGGAAGCAACCGGACCGCGAATCCGAGCGGCCGCACCCAACCGGGTACGCCGGTAAGCACACCGAAGCGGCGACTCGCCACCAAGAGGCCGACGGTCCAAAGCAGATGGAGGCCGATGACTGTGCCGCCGACGAGGGCCAGCTTTGCGATCTTCGGGGAGGTGTTACTTGACACGGGGGTGGCGCGTTTCGGGGATGTGCGAGCGGGCCGGTTTTCCCGGCCAATCGCGATTGTACAGAGCTGTGGATCGCGTGGTATCAGTCGTCGCTGAGCGAGTCAGGCGCGTTTTCCGCCTCGGCTTCGGCATTCATCGCATCGTTGATTCCCACTGAGCCCGCCGCACTCACCACGCTTGCCTGCCGTCAGCGGACACCGTCCCTAAGGCCGTGGCACTCGCGAAATTGTCGGGGCGGACTTCGGACAGTCGCGGCGCGTCTTAGCGAGCCGCAACCCGCGCGGTGACGCGCATCGTCTCGAACATTTCGTTGGCGCGAATAGCCGAAGCAATCGAAAGCGGAACCGTACTCACAGAGTAGAGCCCCAGAGCGAGCGGGCTGGAGGCTCGAAGCTTGAGGCTGGAAGCCGCAACCAGTCTGCGCACTTGAACCCGCGCTGCCGCAACGAAGCGAAGCCCAACCAAGACTCCGCCGCAACCCGACCGCAATATGTCGATCTGGTCGCGGCGTCCAACTTCAAGCGTCAAGCTTCAAGCCGAGCAACGAAGTACCCGCTCGCCTACCTCCTCCGGCCCCCTCCCCCGCGGCCCCCTCCTCCTCGCGAACCTCCACCGCGCGAGCGATAGCTGCTGCGCGCCCGGGAACTGCTGTAGGAGCGCGAACGGGTGTTGCCGCGGGTGCGCGTATAGCGTTGACGTTGGAGACTCTTGTTGACCTGCGCCTGCGTCCGGCGAGGCTGCTTCGCACGCGGGTTCACGTTGGGCCTGGGCTTGGCGGCGCCAGGCCTGTTCCAGCCCTGCTTGCCGCGCGTGTTCCAGCCCTGTGCGGTGTGCTTGTAGATCTTGCCGTCCTTGCCGACGAAGACGTTGTTTTTGCGGCCGGCGGCCTGGGCGGTGCGCGCCGCGCTGCGGGTGTTCGCCTTGGTCGCCGTCTTGCGCGCCCACGCGTCGTCGCGCGCCGTGACGCGGTTGCCGCCCCACGCGCCGTAGACGCTCGACATCTTGGCGCCGCTCCGCGCAGCCTTCGCGCTGCCGGCACGCGCCGAGTGGCGCAAGGTCGCCGGGTTGTACGCCTGCTTGGCATAGCGGCCACCGCGCGGACCGTACATTGCGGCGCCGCGCGCGTAGGTCTTGGTGCGCGGGCGGTAGTCGGCGCCGCGACCGACGCCCCCGTAGGGACCGTACAGACGCGCGCCGCGCACCCAACCGCTGCGGTGGAAGCTGTAGCGCGCCCGCATGCCGTAGCCGTAGTGGGCGGGGCGGTAGCGCCAGTGGTACCAGCGGTGCCAGCGCAGGCCGCGGCGGAAGCCCCACCAGTAGCCGCCGCCGAAGTAGCAGCGCCGGCGCCAGACGTAGCAGCCGTAGTAGCCCGACGTGTAGCCGTAGACCACCTCGTCGTCGTCCGATTCGTAGACATAGACGTAGACGACGTTGTGCATCGGGTGGTCGATGGGAATCGTGTAGATCGCCGCCGGCACCTTGTCGCACAACACCCACGGGCCATTGGGCGAACTCGAAACGAACCAGACGCCGTCGCGCACGCAGTAGAAGCGCCCCTCGACGCGCAGCACGTTGTCGGGGGTGTTCTGCGCGTAGGCGACGCCGGTGGCTCCTTCGATGTCTTCGAAGACGGGCTCGCCATCCCACTCCACATCGATGGTGGTGCCCTCGCGCTTGACACTCGCCTTGCGCGGAATCGATGCCTGCACCAGCGCCTCTTCCGCCGCATCGGTGCCCGAAACCGAGGCCATCACGTCGGCGCGCTCGTGCTCGTCGGGAATCTTGGCGAAGTCGGCGGGCGGATCGTCCACGCCCGTCCAGCGGCCGGTCTTGAGATCGTCAGTCTTGAACCAGCGACCGGCCACGAGGAAGAACCACGCCTTTTCGCCGGTGTGCCAGAAGAGATCGCTGTCGGTGTTGACCACCCACTCGATCTGCGTGCCGTCGATCGGCTCCTTGCTGGGCGCGCCGTCGGTTTCGATCATTTCGGCCGGGCGCAGCGAGACGAAGACCTTCGGAATCGATTCGAGCTTCTTGCCGGGAATGTTCGCACGCACGTCCTTCCAGCTCTCGTCGTCGGGCAGCAGCATGAAGTCGTCGGGCAACTTGTCGACCGCCGTCCACGGCCCCTTGGCGGGCTTGCGCGCGTGCACCCAACCATCATTGATGAGCAGGTAGGCGCCGACCTCGCCCTCCACCGCGATCACCGTCCAGTTGGTGTTGACGGCAAAGCGCAGCTTGGTCCCGGCGATCGGCTGGGTGGCCGGTTGGCCGGTGAAGTTCACGAGCACGGCGGGCACGTCGCTGTAGAAGATGGGCGGTGCGTCGCGAGCGATCTTCACGTCGCGCTGTACCTGGTCGCCCTTCTCCGCGATGGCCAGCATGCGATCCAGCGAAACGACCAACCCCTTCTGGGAGAGGCGCTCCTTGATCGCGGCGCGGTACTCCTTTTGTTCCTTGCTGTCGGCGTGCGGGAAGGAGACCTCGGCGATCTTCATGTCGAGCAGCGCCACCGTGCGCGCCGTGAAGTCGGTCTTCGTGCGAGCCGAAACGGTCAGCGCCGCGAACGTCGATTTCTCCTCACCCTTGCGAGTGAACTCGAGCGCCATCCGGAACTTGAGGCGCTTGTAATCTTTCCAGCTATCCACCTGGGGCTGATAGGCGGTGAAGGAGAACGTGCCCTTGTCGTAGAGCCGCGGCCAGCCAAGATCGTCGTCCTGGGCGAAAGTCGGCGTTGCCAGAAAAAGGAGGAGGGTCGCAGGGAGGAGGAATCTCATGGCAGCGTTCATTCTTAGATTCCAAACGCAGCAGCGAAAGGGCTTTCCCTACATGAGCCCGCTTTATTCGCGAGGCGTGGGCGTATCGAGAGCGGACTGCGCGGTACTGAAGAGGGAAGGCGCGGCACGGCGTGCTTTTCGAACGACAGCGGTTTCTTCTGGGCGAGGACAGATCGTCGAGATCGAAGAGAGAGTCCGAACGCGACCCGGAGGGGTCGTCTAGGGCGAATGATGAATCGCTACGGCGCCGTCAGGTGCCGTGCCGGAAACTCTGCGGCGATCTGGTCCGGCCAGAAACCACGCCTCGTGAATAAATCGGGCTCGGCCTGTTATTCTTCGCCGCTTGCACCCCCGCCCGCTCGAAACGCACCCCGACTTCCGGTCCGAAGTCCTTGATAACGAGCGGACGATCTACGTCTACACGCCGCCCGACTATGAGGACGGCGAGCAGCGCTACCCGGTCCTCTACCTGCAGGACGGGCAGAACCTCTTCCACCCAGAAAAGGCGGCCTTCGGCGTCGAGTGGAAGGCGGGTGAAACGGCGGACGACCTGCTCGCGAGCGGCAAGATCGAGCCGGTCATCATCGTCGGCATCGCCAACACGCCCGAGCGCGGCGAGGAGTACACGCCGCCGGACTTCGGCGTAGCCGGGCGCGCGGACGAATACGTCGAGTTCCTGACCGAAGAACTCAAGCCGTTCATCGACGAGAACTACCGGACGCGCGCCGAGGAGCCCGCTGGTACCGGCATCGGCGGCTCCTCGCTGGGCGGTTTGATCTCGCTTTACGCCTGCATGGCGGCGCCCGAGGTTTTCGGCAAATGCGCTGCTCTCTCGCCCGCCGTCTGGTGGCCCGGACGCGAGTTCGCGATCGCCTTCGAGGACGCGCTGGAGGAGATGCCCGACGTGAACTTCCGCGTCGTCGTGGGCATGGACGAAGACCCCGGTCGCCGCATGTTGGTGGGCGCGCGCTGGATCCGTGATGCGCTCAAACGCGCCGAGCATCCGCGCTGGCGCTACCGGGAACTCGCGGACATGCAGCACAACGAAGCGGCATGGTCGCGCCAGTTGCCGCTCGTGCTGGCGGAGTTGTTTCCCGCGGACGAGTAGCCGCGCGCTCGGTACCGGCCCCGCTTGACGCATAACGTTATGCGTTATATGCTACAGGGGTGATTCGATCGTTCGCGTCCAAGGAGACCGAGAAGATCTTCCACCGGATTCGCTCGCGGAAGTTGCCCAGGGACATCCAACAGGTTGCCTTGCGCAAGCTCCGTATGCTGCATCGCGCCCGAACGCTCAACGACCTCAGGACGCCACCGGCGAATCGCTTGGAGCGACTCAAGGGAGAACGGGCGAGACAGCACAGCATTCGCATCAACGATCAGTGGCGCGTCTGCTTCCGGTGGCAATCAGGCGACGCGTTCGATGTCGAGATCGTTGACCATCACTGAGACGAACCATGAGCACCAACAAGCTAGATCCTGTCCATCCTGGGGAGATTCTCCAGCATGAGTTTCTCGAGCCGATGGAGCTGAGCCAGAATCGGCTCGCGCGTGACATCGGAGTGCCGCCGCGTCGCATCAACGAAATCGTGCTCGGCAAGCGCCGCGTCACCGCAGACACCTCGCTGCGCCTGGCCAGGTACTTCAATATGTCGCCGGAGTTCTGGTTGGGCATACAGATGGACTATGACCTCGACATCGAGACCGACCGCCTCGGATCCCGACTCGATGCTGAGGTCGGCCGCTACGTGAGCAGCGGGTAGGCGCGCGCGAGTACGGATCCGCCAGCGCCACACGACCCGAGGTTGTACCGATCCAGGGACGCAGGTAGTTCGCAATTGATTGACGGGGGGTCCTCGGGGCACTACGTTCCGCCGTCCAAAACCGGTGACTGCGCCAAGGACCGCTCGTACGGTCCTGCTCCTGCATCCGGCGCCCTTCAGTTTCAGCGGAAATGGATCTCGTTTTGCACGCGGCCGTAAATCTCGAAAATCAACCGTCGACCAAGTTCGGCGCGGCGCGCATCCGAGTCGAACTGCTCGCCGGCCTCACCGTCGCCATGGCGTTGGTGCCCGAGGCCATCGCCTTTGCCTTTGTGGCGGGCGTCACGCCTCTCAGCGGGTTGTACGCCGCCTTCATCGTCGGCCTGTTCACCGCCGTTTTCGGAGGCCGTCCCGGCATGATCTCCGGTGCGACCGGAGCCCTGGCCGTGGTCATGGTCTCGCTGGTAGCCAACCATGGTCCCGAATACCTGTTCGCCACGGTGGTCCTGATGGGCCTCCTGCAGTTGGTGGCGGGCGTTCTGCACCTGGGGAAGTTCATCCGTCTGGTGCCCTACCCCGTCATGCTGGGTTTCGTAAACGGCCTGGCGATCGTCATTTTCTTGGCCCAGTTCGAGCAGTTCAAAATCGCCGACGGCCAGGGCGGTCAGGCCTGGATGCCACGCGGTGACCTGATCCTGATGCTGGGATTGGCGTTGCTCACCATGGTCGTCATCTGGGGCACCAACAAACTCACCAAAGTGGTGCCCGCGCCGTTGGTCGGCATTCTGGTCACCACCGGCGTGGTGCTGGGCTTTGGCCTGGATGTGCGCAGTGTGGGCGACATGGCGTCGATCGCCGGCGGCCTGCCCACCTTCAGCATTCCCAACGTGCCGCTGAACTGGGCAAACATGATGATCATCCTGCCCTACGCGCTCATCCTCGCCGCCATCGGTCTAATCGAGAGCCTGCTGACGATGAACCTCGTGGCCGAGATCACCGAGACCCACGGCAAGGCGAGCCGGGAGTGCCTGGCCCAGGGCGGCGCCAACGTCATCGCCGGCTTCTTCGGCGGCATGGGCGGCTGCGCGATGATCGGCCAGAGCATGATCAACGTGGAGTCCGGTGGACGGACGCGGATGGCCGGCATCGCCGCGGCACTGTGTCTGCTCGGATTCGTCCTCTTCGGCAGCAGCCTGATCGAGATGATTCCCCTGGCGGCCCTCGTCGGCGTCATGTTCATGGTCGTCATCGGCACGTTCGCCTGGTCCAGCCTGCGCATCATGCACCGCATTCCGTTGTCGGATGCCTTCGTACTGATTTTGGTCTCGGCGGTCACGGTGCTGTCCGACCTCGCGATTGCCGTGGTCGTAGGCGTGGTCGTCTCGACGCTGGTGTTGGCCTGGAAGTCGAGCCAGAACATCCACACGCGCCTGCAGACAGGTGAAGACGGCGAGAAAATCTATCTGCTGGACGGCCCGCTGTTCTTCGCCTCGGTCGAAAGTTTCAGCGCGCTCTTCTCACCCCGCGACGACCCGCAGGAGGTGATCATCGACTTCTTCGGCACCCGCGTGTTCGATTCCAGCGGCCTGCAGGCCATCGACAGCCTCGCCGACAAGTACAAACGTCTGGGCAAAAACCTGCGCCTGCGCCACCTCAGCCCCGACTGCCGGGCGCTGCTGGAAAAGGCCGGCGCCCTGGTGGAAGTCGATGTGATCGACGATCCCCAGTATGGCTTGGCGGTCGATTACGGCGCGCGCTTCGACGGTGAAGAACCGAAAGCGGACGGCGGCATCTCCGAGACCCTGTCCCGTTAGTACGGAACTACCTGCGCCATAGCTCCGGCGTATCCTGCGTCTGGGAAGAGAGTTACGTCATCCGACTGCGCCATTCGTGGCGCAGTTCGAGTCCGTTTGCCACTGTCTCCGGCGAGGCTCTATCGATCCAACGACGCACGTAGTCCACCTTACGCCGTCGTTGATATGCTTACCCCCAAAGCATATGCTAGCAGCATGGAGCTTTCGGAGGAGGTCCGAGCCGCGTTCCGGCGCGAGGGCCGAAAGGGCGGGTTTGCGCGGGCGCGACGCTTGTCATCCGAAGCGCGGCGGACGATCGCGCGCCAGGCGGCGCTCCGGCGCTGGATCCGCGTCCGGTTTGGGAACGCGAGCTTCGCGGCCCTAGGTCTGCCGGGGGGCGCGATGATCGACAAGGGTCTCGATGACCTCGCCGCGGATCGGATTACCCCCGAGTGCCTCGTCGTCTCGCTGGCGGCGCCGCGCCTTCGACGCGAGGGAGTGCCGTTGCCGCCAGCGTGCATTCCCGACGCCGAGTTGCGCCTGTACCGACTGCTGGAACAGGTTCACGGGGAACTTGCGCACGCGCGCTATCTGGCCCGTCTGCGCCAAGCGGCATCGTTCGCCGACGCCTGCCACATCGCACGCACGGATGGAGGCCGGCATGCGCGATGAACTGACGCGCGACCGGCTTCGCGCCGTCATGCAGGAGATCGCCCGAACGGCCTCGCGGGGGGCGACGTACCGCGTGTACTTGGTGGGAGGGGGCACGGCCGTGTATGCCGGCTGGCGGTCGTCCTCCATTGACGTCGATCTCTTCTCCCACGAAGAGTCGGTGTTCCGCGATATCCAGGGCATCAAGGAGCGCCTCAACGTCAACATCGAGTTCGCCAGGCCGGAGCAGTTCGTCCCGGCCCTGCGCGGCAGCGAGAACCGGCACGTGTTCATCGAGACGGTGGGAAGTGTCTCCTACTACCACTACGACCCTTACGCGCAGGTGCTGTCGAAGGTCGTGCGTGGATTCGAGAGGGATCTCGACGATGCCCGCCAGTTCGTGCTGTCCGGCATGGTCGATACCGAGAAGTTCCACGCCCTGGTCGAAGCAATCCCCGAAGCGGCATACGCGAAGTACCCGAGTCTCTCTCAACGAGCGGTCCTGCAGGCCATCGACGAGTTCATCGCGGACTCGGCGTGAACCGCGATGCTTACCGGATCCGGTGCCGGTTCAGCGCAGGGGCCGGCCCAATCGGTTCCAGCGGATTTCGGCCGTGGCCGGGTCCACCGACCAGAAGATCGCGCGCGGTCGCGCGAAGATCTGGTCCTCGCGAACGAATCCGACGTCCTCCCATCGGCTGTCCTTCGCCCGATCGCGGTTGTCGCCCAGCACGAAATAGGACTCCGGAGGAACCACGGTCGGTCCGTAATCTCCCAGATGCGTCCCATCGTGCAGGGCATAGGGCTCCGCAAGCGGTTCGCCGTTCACCGAGGCGATTCCCTTGCGTACTTCAACCCGGTCCCCGGGCAAGCCGATCACGCGCTTCACCCACGGCTTCCTGCCGGGCATGCGAAACACCACCAGCTCCCCTCGCTCCGGTGATCCGACGTTCCACTTCGTCGCGAGCAGTCGGTCACCGGGCATGAGCGTGTCCGACATCGAGCGCGTCGGAACGCGGAATGCTTCGAACGCCGTCGCGCGCAGCGTGAGTGCCGGTCCGTAGTGGGCAGCCATGTAGATGACGGCGTACGCGGGCCAACGAATCCAGGCGGAGCGTCCCGCGCACGCGGGCTGCCGTGCCGTGTAGCGAAATGCGTTCATCGCCGCGAGGAGTTGCCATCCAAACAACACGGCGGTCCCCAGGACCATGTTCCAGGGTGCGACAGGCCAGGAGACCAGCAAGAACAGCCCGACGAGCGTCGCGACGAGTTCGCCGCCGAAAAACGCCACGGCGCTGCGCGGGCTGCCGGCGTAAAGATGACCCAGCCCGGCGAGCGGCAGGCTCAAGAGCGCGGCGAGCCACGGTTTGCGACGGGTGGACGGCATGCATCCAGCATAAGCGCAATGCGCGGTCGCTCCCGAAGCCTACTTGGCCCAGGCGGGCAGCACATTCGGATCGAAGCCGAATAGCAGCGGGCCCGCGAAGTAGGTCCAGAGCGTGATCAGCACGATGCCGATCAGGTTGAGACGGAAGCCGGCGCGCACGAGGTCGCTCATGCCGACGCGGCCGGTCCCGAAGATGATCGCGTTGGGCGGCGTCGCGACCGGCAGCATGAAGGCGCAACTCGCCGACAGCGTCGCGGGGATCATCAGCATCAGCGGATGCACCTGCATCGCCACCGCCAGTGCACCCAGAATCGGCAGCAACATCTCGGTCGTGGCGGTATTCGAAGTGAGTTCGGTGAGGAACGTGACCGTCGTACAAATCGTCAGGAGCAGCAGCACGGGCGACACCTCCCCCAATCCCGCCAACGCCTCTCCCATCCAGGTCGAAAGCCCCGACTCCTTGAAGCCGGTCGCAAGCGCGAATCCGCCGCCGAAGAGCAGCACAATGCCCCAGCGTATGCGCGTCGCATCACGCCAGCGGAGCAGTCGCCCCTCGCCCGGCGTGCGCGAAGAGACAATGAAAAACACGAGCGCGAGCGAGATCGCGACCGTGCCGTCATCGACGTAGCCGGGCTCCGGCAGGATGCGCACCCAGAAGCGGCGCAGTGTCCAGCCGAGCACGAGCAGCGCGAACAGCGCCGCCACCCAGCGCTCCTCGTAGCCCATGGGACCGAGCTCGGAATAGGCGCGGCGAAACTGCTCCTTGCCGTCGTCGGTGGCGTGCAGGCCGCGCGCGTGCATGCGAGCCAGCAGCCACCACGCGACGAACAGGAAGACGATCGAGAACGGCAGCGCGAAGAGCATCCAGCGCGCGAAGGATATCTCGGGCGCGCCGGGGAAGACGATCGTCAAAATGCGCGCGAACGAGAGGTTGGGCGGCGTGCCGATTAGCGTCGCCGTGCCACCGATGGATGCGGCGTAGGCGATGCCGACGAGCAGGCCTATGCCGTAGCGCCGGGTCTGTTCGGGACCGTAGCGGTCGCCGAGTTGTCCCAGCAACGCGACCGCCATCGGCGCCAGCATCATGGTCGTCGCGGTGTTGCTGATCCACATGGACAAGAGCCAGGTGGCCGCCATGAATCCGAACAGCAGGCGGCGTGGGCCCGTGCCGAAAAACAGGATAATGCGCAGCGCGATGCGCCGGTGCAGGTTCCAGCGTTCCATGGCGATGGCGAACAGGAACCCGCCGATGAAGAGGAAGATGATGCTGTTGAAGTACTGACCCGCCGTCGTCTTGCCGGGCAAAATGCCGAGCAGCGGGAAGAGGGCAACTGGCAGCAACGCCGTCGCCGGAATGGGAACCGCCTCGCTGATCCACCATCCCGCCATGAGCACCGCCACCGCCGCCATGCGGGTCGGACGCGGATCGCCCGGCGTCAAATCCGTCAGCAGCAGCACCGCCAGCGCCAGTAGCGGTGCAATCCAGAGGCCCCAGCGCTGCTTCGCGGTCGAACCCTGTGACATCACCCAGGATTATAGGGATACGGCAGCTTGACGGAGTAGCGAGAATCCATTCTCGATAACGCCATGAACGCCTCGGCCACGCTCACCCTCTACTGCGCACTGATCGCCATCGCGGCATGGGTCGGCGCATGGCTGCCCACGCGGTTCAAGCTGAGCCACACGCGACTCGAACTGATCATGAGCTTCGTGTCGGGCCTCATGCTGGGAGTGGCGCTGCTGCACATGCTTCCACACGCGGCGCATCAGATGCACTCGTTGCGATCCGCGGTGCGCTGGATGTTGGGCGGCATCATCGCCATGTTCCTGCTGATCCGTGTCTTCGGGACGCACGCGCACGGCGATCACGATCCTGGGCACGGGCATGATCACGGGCATGGGCACGGCCACAAGGTGAGTTGGGTCGGCGTACTGGTCGGCCTGACCATTCACTCCCTGCTCGACGGGGTCGCGCTGGCGGCGGCGGTCACCACGGCAACGCGCTATGCCGACGGCGGCGCGCTGGTCGCCATGGCGCCCTTCCTCGCGATCTTGCTGCACAAACCCATCGACTCCCTCGCCATCGTCTCGGTCATGGCGGCGGGCGGTTGGTCCGAGCGCGCCCGCAAACTGGTCGGCCTCTGCTACGCGCTCATGGTGCCCATCGGCGCGCTCATGTTCTACGCCGGCATCCGCAACGCCGGCGGCGAGGTGCTGGGCGCGTCGCTCGCGTTCAGCGCGGGCCTCTTCCTCTGCATTTCGCTCGCCGACCTGCTGCCGGAAATCCAGTTCCACCGCCACGACCGGCTCAAGCTGACCGCCGCGCTGCTGCTCGGCATCGCATGCGCGTACGGCGTCGGCCAACTCGAGTCGGGCTCGAAGGAGCCGACCAATCCGCTCCTCCGCCGCGGCATGCAGGAGAGGCAACTCAACTAGACGCTGCGCCAGAATTCCCCGCAGTCGACTGGCGGCGCCACAATCGACCGAAACCCAGCGACGACAGCTACGCGAGGCGGCGGTCTGGTTGCGACGCAAAGCCCAAAGCCCATAGCCCAAGACCGCTCTGGAGAAGTCGGCCTTCGTCGTACTCGACAACTCACTTCACGCTGTGCATGCCCCTGCGCTCGATGGTGTGGGGCTCGTCGTGCATGCCATGGCGTTCCACGGGCCAGTTCGCAAGGTTGTCGATGAAGAGCGCGGCGGGTCCGCCTCTGGCACTGGTCGGACCTTCGAGAACATCCACGTCGAAGGTCACGTCCTGCCCCGTGCGCCGCGGGTTGCGCAGTACGACCGTCACGTCCACCACACCCTTGGCGTGGAAGATCGACAGGACCGCGTTGGGCGGCGATGCCGCGAAACTCCCCTTGTCCTTGTCCCAGCCACCCAGCAAGGCGTGCGTCGGGGCATGGCCGGAGACCCGAGCGGGGCGATCGGAGAAGAAGACGACGTTCTCACCCACGCCCTGAAGCGTCAGCCTTCCGTCGCGCAGCACGGCGCGATCGGCATTCTGGACAAAGAGGTAGGAGGTCTCGCCGTTGGACGACGTGGATGCACAGGAGGCAGCAAACAGCAGGATGATGGTGATGAACCGCATGGTTTTGTGTCGCCGAGCCTACCGCAAGCCGACCGCCCCCCGCAAAACGGCGGGCGGGGCTCTCCTGCGCGTCCTCGCCACCCGCGCCGCGTGTTAGACTCGCGGGCGATTCGAAGGATGTCACGCAACGTTTGGGAATCGACCTCGGCAGTGCGCCGAACTCACTCGCGTGGCACAGGTACGTCAGTTATGTGTTCCGCCGCTCCGGAAACTCTTGTCGGTTGTGGGCCGCTGTCGCGGGCATGGGAAAGGTTATGGCTCCATGGGTAGCAGACTCTACGTAGGCAACCTCGCCTACGCGGTAACGGAGGATTCACTCCGTGCTGTGTTCGAGGGGGGCGGTCACACGGTTGTGGATTGCCAAGTCGTGATGGACCGGGAGACCGGACGTTCGCGCGGCTTCGGGTTCGTCGAAGTCGGCTCGCCGGATCAGGCGCAGGCGGCAATCTCGGGACTCGACGGATTCGAGTTGGACGGTCGTCCGCTGCGTATTTCCGAAGCGCGCGAGCGCACCGAGCGCGGCGGAGGCGGCGGCGGCGGAGGCGGTCGAGGCGGCGGGGGCGGTCGGTACTAGTACGACCACCACAAGACAAGGCGCCGACCGCACGGTCGGTGCCTTTTTTTTATCTGGTGAGCCTCTGCCGGATCGCTGCGGCGAATCGCGCGGCGGCGTGCGGTGCGCGCGGCAGGAACAACTCCGGCTCCACAAGTTCGAGTTCCATGATCGCCGGTGCATCCGAAGCATCCCGCACGATGTCCACGCGGGCGTAGAGATGGCTGTTGCCGTGCAACGCCTGCGCCGCGAGAGCGAGTTCGTCCGTGGTTGCCTCGTGCGGTTCGATGCTGCCGCCGTGTTCTTCCTGCACGCGCCAATCGCCGACGGCGGGACACTTGCGCACCGCGTGGCTGTACCGGCCGTCGAAGTAGACGAGTGACACTTCGCCGTCCCGCTCGATGCTGGACAGGTACGGCTGCACGATCAGATCCTGCTCCGCGCACACGAGTTCGTTGTCCACGCGACGTGCCCCGATGGCGCCCGCCCCCACCGCCGGTTTGACGACGCCGGAGACGTGCGCCTCTTCGCCGGCCGGCAGGAACGCGGTCGGAACCACGCGCACGCCGCGGTCGTGAAGATCACCCAGGTAGCGCTTGTGCAGGTTCCACAGGACCAGATCGGCGGGGTTCCAGAGATTGGCAATCCCGCCGACCCAGGCGCGAAACTCGGTCACGCGCCGCGCGTAGTCCCACGTACTGCGCAGGACGATGCAACGGGCGCTCGGCACGTCGCCGCCCCAGACGTGGAACTCGACCGAAGCGCCGCCGCGGCGCAACTCAGCCGCGAGCAGTTGGTCTTCTTCCGTGCCGTCGGCGAAGGCGGTGCAGGTCATGAGCGCGACGTCGAGCATCTACGATTGGCATGTAGTGGGGCCCGCCAAGATGACGGGCCCCCGTTTGATTTCTGGCTGAGAGAACTGGTGGGAGTCTCTCGACTTGCCGTTTAGCGACCGCGTTCCCACACGCAGCCACCGGCAGGCGCCCAACTACCCGACCTGCCAGATACCCGGGCGGATCGTATCAATTTGAGACAGGGCGCGTCACTCGATCTCGATCTCGTCGGCGAAAATCCACGCACTGCCGCCGGCGCCGAGGTGCCAATCCGGGCAGACACCGAACTTCTTGGCGACGACTCGCACGTAGCGCGCGCGCACCGCCCCCCCGACGGCGAGCGTCCGCCGAAGCGAGTCGGGCGACTTCGGGTCCACGTCGTGCGTCGCGGTCGCGTAGGGCGCAAAGGTCTTTCCGTCCTTCGAAACGCTCACCGCCATTTCGCGCGGCATCCAGATCCACGAACGCTGGTCCTGCAGAAACGAACCGCGCACCGCCCGGATCTCCCGCTGCTCGCCGAGGTCGATCGTCACGTCGAGATCGACCCCCTGATAGCCCTGCCAGTCGCCGGTGCGCCAGTCGGCGCCGCCGCGCAGGCCGTCGATCAGCGCCCCCTTGCCGGTCGCCGCGTACTGGTTGGCGTACTTGCTGCCGAGTTTGATCTCCCAGTTGTGCGGTACCAGCAGGAAGCGCGCAGCGATGCGCGCGCTCTTGCGCTCGCCGCGGATCGCGTAGGCGATGACATCGGTCGTTGCGTCGATCATGACGGGCGACGTGTAGGCCTCGAACTTCTTAGCGCCATCACGCGACCAGAAGATCCGGTCACCACGGCCGAGGCTGCCCAGCGCGATCTCCTGCTCGCCGCGAAACGCGCGCTCGCCGTTTGCGACGAACGGCACCGGCACGATCCGATCGCCATCGATCGCGGTGCGCGGCAGCAGGCCAGGTTCGCTGCCCCACGTCGAGGGCTTCGGCCCCATCTCGAAGACCAACGTCCCCCCCACGGCGATCATGACGTGAGGGAGCACGGCGCGCGCAAGCGGGTGGCCATCCCACGAGACGGACTGCACATAGCGATTGGTGCTCGATACGCCGGGCGCCTCGATCGTGAAGGATCTGCCATCCTCCAGGCGGATCGTCGCGCGCGGAAAGAGCGGCGTGCCGATCACGTAATCGGTCGTACCGGGCGTGACCGGATAGAAGCCGAGCGCGCTGAAGACGTACCACGCCGACATCTGCCCGCAGTCCTCGTTGCCGCAGAGGCCGTCGGGCTTGTCCGAATAGAGCGTGTCGAGGATCTCGCGTACCCGCTCCTGCGTCTTCCACGGTTGGCCGGCGTGGCAGTAGAGATACGCCATGTGATGGCTCGGTTCGTTGCCGTGCGCGTACTGGCCGATCAGTCCGGTAATGTCCGCCTGCTCGCGTCCGGACGTCTGTTTCGGCGCGGCAAAGAGGCGATCGAGCCAAGCCGCCAACTTCGCATGGCCACCGACCAAATCGATCAGGCCTTCGGTGTCGTGCGGCACGAAGAGCGAGTATTGCCACGAGTTCGCCTCGGTGAAATGGGAGTTCACCTCCGCCGGCTTGAACGGGCCGACCCATGTGTTGTTGCGCTTGGCGCGCATGAAGCCCGTCGCGGGGTCGAAGACGTTCTTGTAGGACTGCGCGCGCTCCGAGTACTCGGCGTGAAGGTCGGCGTACTCGAGTCCCTTGGCCATCGTCGCGATGCACCAGTCGTCGTAGGCATACTCAAGCGTCTTGGAAACCGACTCGCCCTCGATTTCGGACGGAATGAAACCGAACTCGCGATAGGCGGGCAGGCCGCGTTCGTCCTTGCTGGCGCTGTGGACCATCGCCCCCAGCGCGAGGGCGGCGTCGTAGTCGCGAATGCCCTTGGCGTACGCGTCGGCGATCACCGACACGGAGTGGTAGCCGATCATGCAGCCGGTGTAGGTGCCGGCGAGTTCCCAGACCGGCAGCGAACCGCCCTGCTCGTACTGCGCCAGCATGGTGCGAATGAAGTCATTGGTGCGCTTCGGCTCCAGGATGGTGAATAGCGGGTGCGCGGCGCGGAAGGTGTCCCAGAGCGAAAAGACGGTGTAGTAGTCGAATTCCGACGTGTGGATCTTGCCGTCGGTACCGCGGTAGCGCCCGTCCACATCCATGAAGAGGTTGGGCGCGATGCAGGAGTGATAGAGCGCGGTGTAGAAGGTGCGCTGCTGCGCCCGCGTGCCGCCCTCGATCTCGATTTTGCCGAGTTGATTGCGCCACGCCGCGCGCGCCGCCGTGTGCGCCTTGTCGAAGTCGTCGGTCGGAGCCTCCGCCGCAATATTGTGCTGCGCGCCGTCGATGTCCACGGCGGAAATGCCCACACTCACGACCACTTCGCGCGTGCCCTTCGGAAACATGACATAGGCACGCATCGGATCATCGTCGGCGGACCGCACGAAGGTGATCCACGGGACGGAAAAGCGCGCCGCAAAGTAGACGCGCTGATCGCGCGCCCACGCGTCGGATATGCGGTGTCCCACGAGCGTCCGCGGATCCGTGTCCTTGATGGATGACTCCGTAACCGGGTCGCGGTGCCTCAGGTCGATTACGACCCAGGGCGATTCGTTCTCGCGGAACCGGTAGCGGTGCACGCCGACGCGGGTGGTCGCGGTCAGTTCGACGCGGACGCCGGTCTTGTCGAGGAACACGGAGTAGTAGCCGGGCGACGCCGTCTCGGTCTGCTTGGCGAACGACGAGCGATAACCAGGCTCGCCATCGGCGCCGTTATTCATGGTCGTCCGACCGGTGTGCGGCATCAGCAGCACGTCGCCGTAGTCGGAGACGCCGGTGCCCTGCAGGTGCGTGTGCGAGAAGCCGTAGATCTGCTTGTCGCTGTTGTGATAGCCCGAGCAGCCGTCCCATCCGTCGAGGCGCGTGTCGGGACTTAGCTGCACCATGCCGAAGGGCATCGTCGCGCCGGGAAAGGTGTGGCCGTGGCCGCCGGTGCCGATGAAGGGATCGACCAGGTCCAGCGCCTCGGGGACGGGAGCCGGCTGCTTGTCGCCACAGGCAATGAGGAACAGGAACGCGAGCGTGAGAGATTTCATGACTGGTCCTTGCCTCGCCAGAGGTCCAGCGACGTCGCGCCGAGCAGCACGACGCCCTTGAGGATCATCTGCTCGTACGAGCCGACCTGATAGAGATTGAGGCCGTTGTTGAGGATGCCGATGAAGAACGCGCCGGCCAGCGTTCCGACGATCGAGCCGCGGCCGCCGAAGAGGCTCGTGCCGCCCACCACCGTCGCGGCGATCGCATCGAGTTCGTAGAGTTCGCCAGCCTGCGGATAGCCCGAACCGATGCGCGAAGCGACCAGCACTCCGGCGAGTCCCGCCAACAGGCCGCAACCGGCATAGACGCCCAACAGCACGCGGTTGACGCGGATTCCCGATAGCCGCGCCGCCTCGGGATTACCGCCGACCGCGTAGATGTGGCGGCCGAACCGCGTGCGCGCCAGCACGACCCAAACGACCACGAGCACGCCCGCCATGATGAGCACGGGCGTAATGCCGTTGGAGAGTGCGGAGAAGGACCGCTCGATCGCGGGCGGAATCGCGATGGAGCGCGCGTCGGTGTACTTAAGCGCCGCGCCGCGCACGACCAGCATCATGGCGAGGGTCGCGACAAAGGGTGGAATGCGAGCGCGCGTGATGAACACGCCCGTCGTGAGACCGGCGACACCGCCGACGGCAACGCCGGCGCAGAGTGCGAAGAAGACGCCGTGCCCCTTGACCAACATGTCGGCGCAGACGACTCCCGCGAGCGCGACGATCGCACCCACCGAAAGGTCGATGCCCGCCGTCAGGATGACCAGCGTCATGCCGGTCGCCAGAATGACCGTGTGGGAGTTCTGGCGCAGCACGTTGGTGAGGTTGCGCGTCGTGAAAAACGTGTCGCTCTTCGATATCGCGAGAAAGCAGAAGAGCCCCGCCAGCGCGACGAAGATTCCGTACTCGGCCACGAAGTGCATCACCTTGCGCGTGGTCACGTGGCCATCTCCATGACCCGTTCCTGCGTCGCCTCGGAGCGGTCCAACTCGCCAACGGTGCGCCGCTCGCGCATGACCACGATGCGGTCCGCCATGCCGAGCAGTTCCTCCAGCTCCGACGAGATCATCAGAATTGCTAGCCCCTCGTCCGTAAGGCGGTTCATAAGCCGGTAGATTTCCGTCTTGGCGCCCACGTCGATACCGCGCGTCGGTTCATCGAGAATCAGCAGGCGCCGCCGCCGGAGCAGGTAGCGCGCGAGCAACGTCTTCTGCTGGTTGCCTCCGGAGAGCGTGCCCGCACGCTGGTGCAATCCGGCGCAGCGCACGTCGAATGTGCGCACCGCATCCTGCGCCGCCGCGCGCTCGGGGCCGCGCATCATCAAGGCGTCGAGCGCGCAGATCGTGATGTTCGCGGCGACGTCGAGTTGCGGGAAGATGCCCGCCGCCTTGCGATCCTCCGTGATGTAGGCGATGCCGACGGCCAACGCGTGCGCCGGATCGCGCACGTCCACCGGTTCGCCACCGATCTTCACATTGCCGCCCGAAGCGAGCGCACCGAACAGCGCGAGCCCCGTCTCGGTCCGCCCCGAGCCGACGAGGCCCGCGAGCCCCACGATCTCCCCCGCGTGTACGGTCAGATCGACACCATCCAGAAGCCCACGCGCCTCGAGCACCGGCGCACCGATCGTGGGCTCGCGCGGCGGGAACTCCTCCTCCAGGTCGCGACCGACCATGTGGCGAATGAGCGAGCGGCGGTCGAGTTCCGCAGCGGGCGCCGTGACGACGTGGCGGCCATCGCGCAGCACGGTAATGCGGTCCGCGAGCGAAAACACCTCGTCGAGGCGGTGGGAGATGTAGACGATCGCGTGCCCCTCGTCGCGCAGGTTCCGGATGAGCGCCAACAGGCGTTCGACATCGGGCGCCGGCAATGTCGAGGTCGGCTCGTCGAACACCAGCACGCGGGAGCGACCTCCCAGCGCGCGCGCGATTTCGACCAACTGCTGCTGCGGAACGCTCAGGCGGGCGGCGCGCCGCCGTGCACTGAAGTCGGCACCGAGTTGATCGAGCAGGCGCTGCGACTGCTCCACCATCGCTCGGCGCGCGAGGAACGGCCGGCCCAACTCGCGCCCCAAGAAGATGTTCTCGGCCGCGGTGAGTTCCGGAACGAGCGTCAACTCCTGGTAGATGATCTGCACGCCTCGGCGCTGCACCGCGAGCGGATCGCCCACCGGCAGCGGTTGGCCGTCCACGCTCACAATGCCGCTATCCGGCACGTAGGCGCCGCCCACCACCTTCATGAGGGTCGATTTGCCTGCGCCATTTTCGCCGACGAGCGCGTGGATCTCGCCCGCCTCGACATCGAACGAGACGCCATCCAAGGCGCGCACGCCGGGAAACGTCTTGGTGATGGAGTCGAGGCGGAGCAGGCTCATTCGGAGCCGCTAAGACTCTCGCGATCCACGACGCCCACCTCGACGGGGCTGATCGCCGGCACCGTCTCGCCGGCGAAGTGGCGGGCGATCGTCGCCACCGTCATGGACCCGATCTTCTTCGGATACTGCACGACCGACGCCTTCATGGGGCTGCCGCGCTTGATGGCCGCCTGCGCCTCGGGAATGGCGTCGTAGCCGACTACCACGATGGTGTCGTTGCCCGCCGCTTCGATCGCGCGCAACGCACCCAGCGCGGTCGGATCATTGATGCCGAAGACGCCGGCGAGGTCGGAGTGCGTCGTCAGCGCGTCCTCCATGATCGACTGCGCCCGGGCACGCTCGCCGTCCGCCGACGGCCGATCGACCACGGATATGCCGGGGTACGCCTTGAGCGCATCCATGAAGCCGCGCGTACGGTTCTGCACGGAGGAAACCGTCGGGTGGTCGATGATGAGCACCTTGCCCTTGCCGCCCAGCAGTTTCGCCATCGTTTCGCCGGCCAACTTGCCGCCCTGGTAGTTGTCGCTCGCGATGTGCGAAACGATCTTGGCGCGGTTCGCGGCGATGTCCGCGGTGAATACGGGAATGCCCGCCTCGTCGGCGCTCCTCAGGTTCGACGCGACCGTGTCGGAGTTGCAGGGGCAGACGATGATCGCGTCCACGTTCTGGACGACGAAGTCCTCCAGTTGACTCGCTTGGATGGTCGGATTGGAGTCGGCGCCCATGACGATCAACCGATAGCCGCGTTTGTCCGCCTCGGCGCGCATACCCGCTTCGAGGTCCTTGAAGAAGTCGTGCGTCCGGGTCAGCAGCGAGACGCCAATCACCTTGGTCCCGGGCGGGTCGTCGTTGCCACCGCAGGACACCAGAAAGAGAAGTGTGAGCAGAAGGCCGACGGCGCGCATGATTTCTCCGCTGAGTAAGGGGGCGCACAGGGTACGGGAACGGCCCCACCGGAACCGAACGAACGTTCGAACGCAACGCAGCCGAAACCCCGGGCCCCATCCGGAGTTTCACTCAGAACGACATCGCGCGCACGACAGCCCGCGCCGATGATGGATGCAGGACGACTATGAGCTACCGAACACGACTGACCCTTCGCGCCCTCGCCTGGTGCCTGCCGGCCGCGATCGCCATTCACACCGTCATGGCGGTGCACGCGGTCGCCGAGCCGAGTGCCGGCGTGGAGACCTCCCGCATCAAGAAGGAAGCGGCCAAGATCGACTCGTTGATCGAGGCGGCGCTGCGCGAAAAGGGGATCAAGCCCAACGGCCTGGCCGACGAATCCGCTTTCCTGCGACGCACCTATCTGGGAATCGCCGGGCGCATTCCCACCGAACCGGAAGTCGCGGCCTACAAAAAGGACGGCGGCTCCGACAAGGCGCGCCACCTCATCGACCGCCTGCTCGATTCGCGCGGCCACGAAAGCCACATGTTCAATTGGTGGGCCGACCTGCTGCGCGCGCGCGGCCGTCTCGCCCAGCGCGCGTCCGGCGAGCCCTACATGCACTGGCTCAAGTCGGCAATCGCGCGCAACCTCGCCTACGACTCGATGGTCAAGGAACTGCTCACCGCGTCGGGCCCGCTGCACGAACGCGGAAACGGCGCGACCGGGTACCTGATGCGCGACCGGAACATGCCGGAGGACAACATGTCCAACACCATCCGGGTCTTCCTGGGTTCGCGCGTCGAGTGCGCGCAGTGCCACAACCACCCGTTCGACAAGTGGACGCAAAAGCAGTACTTCGAGATGGTCGCCTTCACCGGCGGCATCCGTTATGCCAAGAATGCGCGCCAGGATCCGAAGGCGCGCGAGCTGGGCAAGCAGGCGCAGCAGAAATGGGGTCGCAACGGCATCCGCGCGCTGCGCCGCACCCTCGAGCCCACCTACGTCGGCATCTTCGGCAGCGGCAACGGCATGACGCGCCTGCCCAAGGACTACCAGTACGAAGACGCCAAGCCGCAGGACTGGACGACCGCGCATCCGATGTTCGACCCGCCCGTGTCGCTCAGCCTCTCGATGCCCGACGAGGCGGAACTGCGGCGTCGTATTCGTGGCAGGAACAAGGAAAAGAAGATCCAGCGCATGCTCAAGCGGATCCGCCCCAAGGACGCCGACACGCGCACCGCCTTCGCCGACTGGATGACGTCACCGGAGAACCCGCGCTTCGCGCTGGTGATCGCTAACCGCATCTGGAAGCGGACCTTCGGCCGCGGCCTGATCGAGCCGGTCGATGACATCAAGGAGGACACGACCGCGGTTGCGCCGGAACTCATGCAGCACCTCTCGCAACTCATGATCGAACTCGACTTCGATCTGCGCGAGTTCGAACGGGTCCTCTACTACACGCGGCATTGGAAGCGCGCCGCCGCGACACCGGCGAATGTTCCCGGCGACATCGCCGACCTGCGCGGTCCGCTGCTGCGCCGCATGACATCGGAACAGGCGTGGGACTCGCTGCTCACGCTCGTCGTCGAAGACATCGACGGCAAACTGCGTCCGCCGCTCAGCCCGCAGGCGGAGCGCATCTACACGACCTACGAAAAGCTCGCCGGCGCCACCGACGCCGAGATCATGGAGCAGACCGCCAAGCTGGTGCTGCGCTACTCCGACCCGGAAAAATTCCGCCAGCAGCAGCGCGCGCAACGCAACCGGATGCAAGCCGACAATCAGCGCAAGCGCAAGGCGGCGCGGTCGCTCTACCAGGCATACGGTCGTGCGCGCAAGGCGAAGGACCAGGCCAAGATGGACGAGATTGCCGCCAAACTGCGCGACAAG
>CBDURV010000005.1:0-22750 GCA_965369495.1 uncultured bacterium | reverse complement strand
TTCGATGCGGCCGCCGTCGAGTTCGCCGAGGACGTGCTTGCGAACGCCGACGTTGTGCATCGCCTCGACCAGCACCATCTCGTCGGACGATTCCAGCATGAGCCGCTCGCCCACCAGGACCAGCCGCACCCGGCCGTAGCGCGAGGCGTAGTCGATGATGTCGCGCAGGACGTTCTGGGGGACCGGGTACTTGGCATACCGGGTCAAAGCGTTCCCCATTTTGTCGGGCGAAAATCCGGCGGCGGCCGCATTCCAGATGGAGAGCGGCGTAATGCGGTAGGTGTGGATGTGCTCCGGCGACTTGACCAGTTCCGCGAACGGGGCCAAGGCGTCGCGCGCCTCGGCATAGAGGGGCCCATCGACCTCAAGCAGAACCGTGTGGTCGCTCTGCACGATGAGAGGGTTGTCGCGGCGTACGTCCATGCTGACCGAACCCCGAGGCCTTATCTCTGTGCCACTAAACCTAGGGGTCCGTTGAATCACTGAAAGTACCCGCAGTCAAGGACACTGTCCAGCGGTTGAGGCCGGTGGCGAGACATCGTCAATAGTGAAAGTCCGCTTGTTTGGCGGCTTTTGGAGCAGGTCTTCGGGTGATGCGTGCCTCGGGGCCAGCTGGTACGTTTTCAGCAGAGATGATGAGAACGCGGAGCGCCCTTGCCGTCCTGCTCGTGGCGGTTTGCGCTGGCCTGCTCTGGCTGCCCGACGGCAAAAACCGGACACAGCGGCGGGATTCCGGGCCCACGGCGCCGCATCTGGCGGGCCAAGCGTCGAATTCCGGGGCGAATGTGCCTCCCGTTGCGCCCCGGCGCGAACCGGCGCGCCTCGACGATCTCGCCGGGACCGTCGTCGATTCCGCCGGCAACCCGGTGGAGGGCGCGCGGGTTCGTTGGCGCGAGGCGGGGGATCACAACACTCCGTGGTCCACCGCCCCCACGATTGTTGCCGCCACCGGTTCCGACGGACGATTCTGGACGGCCGCCAAGCAGTCCAAGCTCTACGAGGTGCTGGCACAAAAAGAAGGCTACGCCGAAGGGCACGGGTTCACTCGACTCGGCGACCACCGATTCACGCTGCGACTGTCGGCGCCCGCGTCGCTGAGTGGCCGCGTCGTCCTGCCGGACGGAGCACCGGCGGCGGGCACGGAACTCTACATCGCCAATCTGAGCCTCTACGTCGAGTGCGCCGACGATGGCAGCTTCCGTCTCGACGGCATCCCTCCCGGGGCTTCGGAACTGCGCTGCTACTACTCCGGTCCGGTCAACTTGCCGCAGGCGCCCGACTACCTCTACGGTCGATTCGAATGGCCGCTCGACTTGAAGCCCAACGAAGAGCGGCGCGGGGTCGAACTACGCATCGCCCAAGTCGCGTACTCGTGGGTACCGCTGCGGTTGCTCGATCACAATGGAGCAGCGATTGTGGGCGCGCGCGTCGATACGGGCACACTCAGCACGATCGACGAAGACGACGGCGACGGCCTCGAACCGGTCACCGACGCCGAGGGTTTCGTCTTCATTCGCACGGCCGACTATCCGGGTTACGAAGTCAAACTCACGATTCGGTTCGCGGGAGACGATCCGCCCCAAACGCGCACCCGACGCATTGCCACGCTGCCGCCTGGAACCAAGGACGAAGTGGTGCTCCGACTCGGACGCCTCATTCGCGTTTCGATTGTGGTGCGCGACCACAAGGGCGGGCCAATACCGGACGCCGCCGATCTTTGGATCCGGGGGGGAGAACAGGACCCCGTTCGTGAGGACAAGACCGCGGACGGCGCCCACCGGTTCGACTTCGATATCGATCCGGACGACGCCGATGCACCGTTCGACTACGGCGCCACCGCCGACGGGTACGCCGATGTCGGCGGGTACGCCGATTTCTACGTTTCCCCATGGATGCCGAAGCCCGAAGGCGAGACGATCGAGATTCGCATGGCCCCCGAAGCGATCATGTCGGGGCGTCTCGTCGGCCCAGACGGAAAGCCCATCGCCAAGGCGTCGGTCAACGGCTCATGGACCGACGAGCATGGTCGATTCGAGTGTTACGGACTTCCGGCGGGTCCAGCGACGTTGAGGGTGCCGATACCGGGCCCCGTTAGCGGCATTCTGCTCAAGCGCGAACTCGACCTGCATGTCGGGCGCAACGAACTGGGAGACCTGAACGTGCCTCCCCTGCAACGGTACGAGGGGCGCGTCGTCGATACGCGGGGCGTTGCCATCGGTGGCGCGCTCATTCAGAGTTCCGCCTACGTTTCGACCGTGTCGCGCGCGGACGGCTCGTTCACTCTTCCGCTCCGCCAACTCCAAGGACTGTTCGTCTTCGCGTCGAAGGGCGACATCGTCAGCGCCTGCGTGCAGCTGGGAACCGTCTTCCCGCCGCAGTTGGTCATGCAGGCCGCGGCGCGCATCGAGTTTCAATACGGCCCTCGGCATTGGTATGGAATGAGCGTCAAGTGCAACGGCGCCAACCTGAGCGGCGGCCTCGAGTACTGGGGCTGGGAGCGCGATGCAAAACGAGGCGTGGTCACGATCTCCGGGTTGCCCCCGGGCCCCCTCCGCTTCGTTCTCTTCTCGGAGAACGGCAACCCCGTCGCCGACCGCCGCGTCACCCTATCCCCCGGACAAACCCTCCGCCTCCGCTAACGGGACGTCTCCGAGAGAGCTCTGTGGCGCGCATATGTTGTTGGGGTGCAAGGGGTTGGGGCGTTCATCTGCACTCCTGGGTGTGCAGATGGCGCTCTAGCGGGAGAACGACAACTCTTGCCCGACACCGGAGCGGATGACCACTTCCTGCGCCTTGGTGAGCGCGACCCAGCGCCCGTTCAGTCGCCGTGACCCCACAGGCTGAATGCCGCCCAATGGAAAGGATGCGCCGTGCGCTTCCGGCGGAGCAGGGCAAGCTTGGCCTGCCGTAGCGCGGTGGCGGCGGAAACTCCCGTCGCGTACGACGCGTGGAAACGCACCATCAGCTCCTTCGTACTCTCGTCCCCGACCGGCCATGAAGATGCGATCACGCGCGGCACGCCGGCGAGGAAAAACGCCCGCGCAAATCCGATCACGCCTTCCCCCGGCGCGGAACGACCGCGCGCGGTCTCGCAGGCGGACAGCACCGCCAGGTCGGCTCGGACCGCCATGCGCGCGAGCCTCTCGACCGACAGGATTTCGCCGCCGGCAAGCAGCAAACGCGAGAGACGCGCACGCTCGGCGATCACGGCGTGGCATGCCAGGTGGAGCGCGCGCACGGGCGTGTCGAGGCCGCGCACATGATCGAGGAGCAGCGTGAGGTTCGCGTCCTTTTGCAGCAGGGAGGTACGTCCGCCCTCGGAGTAGTAGGGGAGGATGCTGCGGATCTCATCGCCGCTGGCACGCAGCCGAACAGGCCATGGGCCGCGCAGCGTGGCGAAGATGACCGGCGGCCCTTCGGATTCGGGGGGGGCGTCCCCGTAGGCGGGGTCTCCCAGGGCCAAAATTCCGCGACCGGGCTTGCGGCTCGCGACCATCCGGGAGAGCGCGATGCCACTTGTCGCGGACGGAAGATACGTGATCTCGTAGCGCTCGATGAGGCGCTGCCGTGCGCCGCTCTTCGATGTGCGGACGAGAGCATCGAAGGGCACGCCCTCCAGCCCGCGACCGCACACGACCTGCAGCTTTGTGATCCGCGCGAGCAAGTGATCCGCGGGACGCAGAAGCAGGTTGTAGAGCGATTGCGCGAGGGCGGTATCGGGCGCTTCGGGGGCCGCAAGAAAGTCGAGCCAGCCCGCGACCCCGGGCCCGATGGCGCTCCAATGACCGAGATCGACGAGCGTCGCCTGGTTCGACGTGAGTACGAACAGGAACACCCGATCGCGCGCCCGTGCGAAAGACAGCAGCGCCGTCCCCGCCGGCAGCGCCTCGCGCGCGGCATCCATCTCGACCGGGTCTGCTGCCAGGAGTGGCAACGCGCTATCGAGTCGGATCGTGATGTCGCGCAGCCGCTTGTGGGCTGCGTCGACACGCGCCCGGATCCGATCCCGATGACCCGCTGGCGAGTTGGCGTCCGCGCGGGCCAGAGTGTCCGCGCGCTGCGCGGCGTCTAGGTCGGCGAGCGCACCCTCTTCCTCGGCAAGCATCGCTGGAGCCGTGTGGCCGCGCGCGTGCTGTCCGAGCAATTGCGCAAGAAGCAGGGCCGCGCCCGCTTCGCGGAACCACCACGCCTCGCGCAACCCCGCCGCGGTGCCGAGCTGCGCGGCGGATGCAAGCCCGATCTCATGCACCTCCCAGACGCGTCGGCGCATCGCGAGCCCGGTGAGGTCACTGAGACCGCGCGCGGACTCGATCCACAGCGCTGTTGCCCTGCGTGCCGCCGCGACAGCCTCCGCGTGGCGCCCGGCGGCAGCCAACAGGGCGGCCCGGTCGTGGAGCGTCCTGGCGAGTACGCTCTGGCCAGCCTCTTTCCCCGCCGCTTCGGCGAGCGCGGCGGCGAGCACGAGTTCCGCCTTGTCCGGAAGCCCGTTTGCGCGCAATGCCGCGGCGAGCATGCGCCGAATGACGAGCCGCCTCGTCGCGCCCGACACGTGGGGCAGCAGCGCGTCCGCCGCGCGAGCGTGCGCGAGGGCCGGGGCCGGCCGGTCGAGTTCCAGCTCAACGCGCACGAGCAGTGCGAGCATCGTCGCCTCGTAGTGGCGCACTCCGCCTCGCCGCCAGGTCATCGCCAATTCCGTCAAGAGCGCGCGAGCCTGCTCGTATCGGCCGAGGCCGGCCAGCGTGGCTGCGACGCGGCTGCGCACGACCGCGCGTGTCGCGGGCCGAAGTTGCGCCGCGCGTGCCAGCGCCGTGTCGCAATGCGTGCCTGCCCGGTCCACGAGGCCGAGCGCGTCGAAGATACGCGCCGCCCACAGGTGGACCTGGACCGCTACATGGGGTTGCAGGTGAGTCGCGCCCTGCAGGACGCGCTGGAGCAGGGCGTGCCCCTCGGAAAATCGTCCCTGGCCACAGTAGGCGCCAGCCAAGCAGAGGTTGGCCAAAGCCAGCGTGTCCTTGTCGCCGGATTCTCTCGCCCCGGCAACCGTTGCCCGCAGCAACCGCTCGCCGTGGTCGGATGCGCCACGGAGCAGCGCGCATTGGCCCAGCCCCAGCGTCGCCTGGATTCGCGCGCGCGGACGGCCACTCTCTTGCGTGAGAGCGAGCACGACGCGCCAGGTTCGCTCGGCGGCGTCGATCTGCTCAAGGGTCCGGTACGCAAGCGCCAGATTTTCGGCGGAGTCGATCGCGTCGGACAGGCTGCCGCCGGCGAGGTACGCATCGACCGCGCGCGTCCCCCACCGCACCGCTTCGGGCCAATCCACGCGCTCCCGCCCCAGACCCGCGAGGAGTTCCGCACCCCGGCCCACGATCATCGGCCAGCGGCGGCGTTCGCCCTCTGCGATTAGTTCCAGCGCCAAGGCGCGCCCCTCGTCATGCCGGCCGGTAAGTGCCAGCGCGTAGGCCAGCATGCTCCGGATCTCCGGGCCAAGGAAGGAATTCGGACGCCGCAGAACATCCGGATTGAGGAGCCTGGCGGCGGCCACGCTGGCCTCCAGTCGGCCAGTCCGACGATCTGTTTTCATCGTGCGCAGCACCCGCCTCAGTTGAGACTCCGCCCGGTACGCATGGTCAGGCGCCGCAAGCCACGACCGCACCAGACGCGCGGCGGCGGGGTGACGTTGCTCGATCGCTTTGGAGTACACCGCGAGCATGACCCGGGTGTCGCTCGACGGCGGCTCGCCGCGCGCGCCAAGTCGGCCCCCTCCGAAGAGAAGCGCGCGCGTGATGCGAATGGGATGCACGCGCGTCTGGCGGGCGCGCTCGAGATAGACCTCGGCGCCGTCGCGCAGCCAGACGCGACGCAGGGCCCGGGCCGCCACAGCCGGATTGAGGTCTCGAACACCGTCGGCGCCTGCGACGGAGACGACCGCCGACAACGCGAGCAGAGCAAGCCGACAACGCATCAGTTGCCCGCAGCTCCTTCGCCGAGCGCGCGGCGCACGTAGCCGAGCGTTTCCCGCTCGATCGACTCCGACCCGCTCCCGATCTGCCGCACGGCCTCCCCGTAGAGTCCGTTGCGAATGGCCCAGTGCGCGCGCAGCGTCCGGCGCAGCGCTTCGTCTACCCGCGTGTCGATGATCTCCAGTCCGCGCTCGTAGCGGTCGCGCGCGCCGTCGTCGAGAATCCGGAAGGCGCGCACGCCTGTAAGCTGTTCACGCGTGTCCACGCTGGTGACGCGCCAGACGTAGCTGCCCGCAGGCAGCGATTCGACATCCTTGGGCCAAACGAACTCCGTTGCCGTCACGTCGTGCTCGAACAGGACATCTCCGCTCACGTCCCGAACCAGCAGCCGGTACGCCTTCGCGGCCGGCACCGGGCGCCAACGAAAGCCGGGACGGTGCGTGAGCAGAGCCTCGCTGGGCTCGATCAGCGCGATGCCTCCCCGATACACCGTGCCGTTCGCTCTTCCGCGCTCGGGCGCGTCGAGCGGCCGGAACTCGCCGAAGATTTCCGGATCCGACGCGCGCAGGAGAGAGGCCGCTGCACTCAGGGTACCGTCGTCCAGCTTGCCGCCGCCGCGCTTCATCAGGAGCGCGCCCACCGCGATCAGAACGACCGCCGCCGCCAGCCAGCGCCAAGGCGGAGCGCGCTTTCGCGCGACGGCATGCACACTCAACGCGTCGGAGAGTTCGGCCACCCACGCGCGGCATGCCGCACACCAGGACAGGTGCTCAAGCACGCGCGCCCGCGTCGGCTCGTCGAGGGCTCCCTCGACGAACCCCGCAGCGAGATTCTCGTCCAGGCAGGCCGTCTCTCTCTCCCTGTCGCTACTCATTCGATGCTGCTCCCGTGGCGTCCGAGGGAAGAGCGCCTCGGGTCGTCGAACTTGCAAGATGAAGGCCCACAACCAGTTCCAGCCGCCCCCACAGCGACGCGGCGCCGCCCGGCGGCAGCTGGACCGTTCGCGCGACGGCGCCGCGGAGCTTGCTCAAAGCGCTGCTGCGCGTGCGGCTCACCTGGTACTCCGCCACGCCGAGCAGCGACGCGATCTGTCGCTGGGAAAGCCCCTGACCGTGTCGCCAACAGATGACAAGACGCTCGTCGGCATCCAACTGCGTCCACGTCTCGCGCAATGCGCGCTCCAGTTCGTCGGCGGTCTCGCGCTCGACAAGCGCGTGCCACGGCGCCGCCTCTGCCGGGGCCTCCCGCACGGCGCTGGGCCCGGTCTCGCTCTGCTCGCGCGTACGGCTCAGCCGACGCACGGCGGCCGCCGCGAGCCATCCCCAGAGCGAGCCGGACCCGTCGTACGTGCCCGCAAGCGTGCGCGCGTTCCCGCGCGGCGGCGGCAGGGCGAGATCGGCCAGCAGCGCGGTGGCGATGGCCTCGGGATCTACCCCGCGCGCCCCTCGCCCGGTGAGCAGGCCGATCAGACGGCCCACGAAGCGCCCTTCAAAACACGTCCACGCCGCGGCCGACCCCTGCTCGAGCGCGCGCGCGAGGTAGAGGTCACTCAACGCGCAGCGGGCAACCGCCTCCAGCAGCACGTCCTCATCGAACTTCAGGTCGAGGCGTGCGAAACGCGCAGCGAGTCCGGCGACGACTTCGGCCGCGTAACGCTGGAAGGGGAGCTCGAAGTCGCCGAATGTGCGCTGCCCGTCGCGGTGGCCCGCGGACAGCGCGTCGCGGGCACGATCGATCACGCGCGCCACGACGAGGGCCGGGTCGTCGCTACGCGAACATGCACCACCCTCCATCACGGCGAATATTCTAGAGGGTTTTCTGCAAGGCCGCGCCGCCAGCCGCTCTCCCCCCCGGAACTTCACTCGGGAGGATGTCATGGTTCGTGCGCGCTTGCTTGGCCTGTTGTTTCTGGTTTCGACCCTCGGCGGCTGCCTGGAGGACAGCGTCACGACCATCGCGAGCCCTACTCCCGGGGCGGAGGTCGAAGGCTACGACCACGAGACGCGCCCGATCATTCGGCTGTTCGGGACCATCATCCGCGAAGACACGCTCCAGGGAGTCGTGGGCGCAACCGTCAGTACGTGCGGCCTCGGCGACGCGGTTACCGACCTCGACGGCCGCTTCCAGATCGACATCGAGGAGCGTATGCGCGGAACGATCATGCTCCGGATCGAAGCGGACGGCCTGGCTACCCGCTCGGTCGCGCGGTACGTCGACAACACGGCGGATACGAACGAGACGATCATTTTCGCTCTCGTCGATGACGACCACATCGGCTGGGGAACCATCAGCATGAGTTCGAGCGTTGCCGCGGACGTGGCCGTGACCGTGCAAGGCAACCTCCCGCCGCCTTCGGTGACGGTCGTTCCGATTCCCGCGAACGAGTTCCTGACCGCCGTCGGCCCGCTGCCCATCGTGTGCCCGCGCTTCACGCAGATATTCCTGACGGCCAACGGTGTCGCGCCTCTCTCGCTCCTCGATCCCGACACCGAGTACTGGCTCATCGTCAACGCCGTGGATCCCGACACGGGCGTGCGAACGACGAAGCTCGTGCCCTATCTCTTCTCCAGGGACGGGGACAGGATCGGCATCGACCTCGATTTCGCCAAGCCGGACCGGCAGCCGACCATGGTGGCGTCGAACCTGGTTGACTTTGCCTTCCTGGTGCCCACGGGACCGATCGCCCACCGGAGGAACGGCTTCGGACAAAACGAGGTCGGTGACCGTGCGCTGCCCGGGGCGGACGAAGACGAGTTCGTCGATGTCGCGCAGGCGATCGTGTCGGACGACGGCTCCGTGACCGTGGTGTTCGAGACTCCGGTCCGGCTTGTCGGCGCCGGCGAGCCGCGCTTCGAGTTCCGCAACAACCTCGTCAACCCCGATGACCCGGACTACGACGACCGATTCAACCGGACCTTTGTCCCGGCCACGATCACCGATCTTCTCGCCAGCGCCGCGCCGGGCCTCGTGTTCACCTTCACGCCTGCGACGCCGCTACCCGAGAACGAGGTCTTCGATCTGAAGTTCTTTGCCGCCCCGGAAGGCCAGGTGAACGGCAAGAACTTCTCGCTCACCTGCTACCGCCCGGCCATGACGCCCATCGGAGCAGCGTCGGTGGACAACTACGACGGTCGCGACACGGAAACCGAACTCCCCCCCGACCTCGCCATCGAGTTTCCCGACTTTCCGTCGCCCGCCTACCTTGAATTCCCCGAGGTCGTGAAGGGCACCTACAAGGTGCTCCAGGTCATGCGCGGCTCCGATGGCGTCCTCTTTCTCCCCGCTCCGGCGCTCGAGATGACCATCGGAGACGACGACTCGTCCGCCGGGCCGGACAGCATCGTGCAGAACTGGGACGACGCCCCGGCGGCCCGCTTCGGCGCCGAACTCGGAGTCGGAACCGGGATCTTCTTCCGCACGCCGCTGAGGACGAACACCACCATGCTGGCCAGCGACGGGAGTTCGACGCTTGCGTTCGAGGAGGACCAGCTCGTGCTCTTCAACGGCGACGAGGTCACGGTCATCGTTTCGGTGTGCGACGCCGAAGGCAACATCTTCGACACCACCGTGACGCTCACCGTCTCCGGCCGCTCCACGCTCGGGGACTGCACGGACACCGGATCGTGCCAATACGCCCCGGCTGTCGCCTATGTGCCGGGTCCGACGGCAACCGAGATACTCGCGTACACGGACACCGTCGGGCTCACGCGGGAATTCGAGATCGAGTATCGCTGGCCGCAGGGCGCGCCGGAGCCGCTGCCCATCGTCGTCTGGTCGCACGGTGGTTCCGCGGGCCGCATCGAAGCGTCGACGGTTGGAAACGAGTGGGGCGACGTGTTCGTGCGCGCGGGCTACCTCGTCGTCGCCATCGCGCACAGGCCGCGCGACCCGACGACGGGCATGCCGCCGCTGTGCGCCGCGCTCAACATCGTCGATCCCGCCGAATGCCAGGCGAAAGCGCTCACCTGGGACCGACCCTTCGACGTGATGGAGGTGCTGGACCGGCTCGAGGAGCGCGAGCAAGCCGATCTCGCGGGCCGGATCGACGTGTCTCGCATCGTCTACGCCGGCCACTCGGCGGGCGCGGGCGGGGTCATGATGATCGCCGGGGCGACACGGGACTTCGGCGGCACGGTCTACAGCTTCGCCGATCCCCGGCCGATCGCGTTCATCGCGTGCTCGCCTCAGGGCCCCGGGGATAGCAGCATTCCGCAGGACAACGGATTGCGGGCCAACTCCTACGACACGATGACGCGGCCGACGCTGTTCCTCACCGGCGCGGGCGACGACAGCGGAGGCATCGTGCCCGAGACCCGACGCCTGCCCTTCGACCTGGGGCCCGGCGGCGACTGGTACCGCGGATGGATCACGGAGGAGGAGGCCAATCACGGAACCTTCAACTACCAGACGGATAGCTGCATCGCGGACGGCGGCCTGCGCTGCCTTGAGTACCTGGACTGGCTGGGCTCCGCCGCTTTGGCGTTTCTCGACGCGCATGTGCGCGAAGATGCGTTTGCGCGCGCCTATCTGGGGTCGGAAAACCTCGACGCGCTATCGGGTAGCGCACTCGAGTGGTCGCGCCGCTGACCAAGGCGAACCAGACCACTCTTGGGTGTGCATTGGTGTTAACGGGCGAATGACAGCTCCTGCGCGACACCGGAGCGGATGACTACCTCCTGCGGCTTGGTGAGCGCGACCAAGCGCCCCTCCACCCGATCGTAGAGCGACACCTCGTAGCGGCCCGGCGCCAACTCGGCGATCTCGTAGCGACCCTTTTTGACCTTGGTGGAGAAGCGCTCGTTGCCGAGGCAGCGCTGCAATCCATGGGTGAGATTCTGGTCGCCTTTCACGAGGTTGTCCGGGTACCCGTCGGGCCGGTGGGTGAACACGTACATCTGCTTGCCGCCGGACGCGGTGCCGCGCAGCGAACCGGCGCGTTCCATCGCCACGCGGACTACGGTCGGCGCGCCGGCGTGCGCCTCGAACCGCACGACTTTCCAGCCGTAGCCCGGTGCCCGCACGATCACGATTCCTTTGGAGGGTTCGAACTCCGGCGTTGCCTCGGCCGTGACGCTGGTGAATCCGCTATGTGGATACGCGGAGCCCTTCGATGTCGTGTACGCATATTCGGCGGTACCGGCGTCGGGCCCCTCCACCACGATGCGTAGGCGCGTCAACTCCTTCGGCTCGCGCAGGGTGACGTCCTGCCCCGGAACAGCCTCGACGCTAATCCAGCTATTGGCGCGAAAGGAGCGAAATCCAACCTGGTGCTTACCCGGCTTGACGTCCTCGAAGATGAACCGTCCCTCGGCGTCGGTGTGGCCAAGAGCGTTGGTCGGGCCGTTGATCCTCACCATCTGCTGCCCTATCGGGTTGCCGTCGGGCCCGAGCAGGCGCCCGGAGATCGAGGCACCCGCGCCCATCACCACGCGCAGCACCTTGTTCTCGCCCGCGACCAGTTCAAACTCGCGGCGAAGGTGTTTGATGTGCACGTCGTAGTCGCCGGCCGGGAGGTTTCCGACGACCATCCGGCCCTGCGCATCGGGTACCAGTCGTTGGCCAAACAGCCAAGGCGTGTTGATTCCATACCCCTTGTACATCTTGGACCAGCTTTCCGGTCGCGGAACGCGGCGCAAGACATTCATCCACTGATCCGTGCGCGGTGCGCCCTCGGGCCCCACCACCTCGATGGTGAGCGTCGCCGGCTCGGCAAAACGCAGCGTTACCGTCCGGCGCGTGCCCGGCTTCACGGGAATCGAATCGACAATCGCGCAACCATGCCGCGGATCGATCGCGACGATCGATCGGTCGCCAGGATCGGGTGCGCCCTGGTGCGGCCAGAGTAGCTTGACCTCCGCCCGAAAGCGTCCCTCGGCGTCGGTCCATGCGGCGGCAAGAGAAAGCGACGCAAACCGACGAAAGCTGACACCCTCCGAAGTCGCCAGCAGGATCGGCACGTCCGCGACGGGTCTCCCTTCAACATCGAGCACCGTCCCGTCGATGACCATCGAGCGCTGCAGCGGAACGATGTCGCGCGCCAGCGAAGTAATCTCGTAGCCCGGCGCCGTGATGAGGTGGCCGTAGTAGTTCTCCTGCACCGGGAACCGGATCACGCCTTCGAGGTCCGCATCGATGCGCCGCCGCACCCGCTCCTGCTCGATGCTGTGCATCTGGTAGCCGGAAAAACTGACCAGCGCATATGCGTCGGTAATGGGATCGCCCGTCACGGCATCGACGATGCGATGGAAGCGCAGTTTGACCCGCGGGACGGTGACCTTGTGAGCAACGGCGTCGCCCAGCCGAAGCTCGACAAAACCCAACTCTGGGTCGCTCGGTGCAACCTCCAAGAGCAGCGTATCGGAGGCGATGCGCGGCAGGTCGACCTGGCCGGACTCGTTGGTGCGGCCCCGCGCAACGGCATTGCGAGAAGACCAAGCGTGGTTAATCGAAATCGGCATGATGCGCACCTCGGCATCAGGCACTGGCTTTCCCTCGGGATCCTGAACGGTGACGCGCAGACCCAATTCCGGGTCGAGCACGATTTCGAGATCGTCCTTCGGCTCGAACGGCCCCGCCACCACTGCACCAAACTTCGGCGCATCCACCTCGAGGTAGGACTGCGAAGCGTAGGGCCGCTCGAAACGGAAGTACCCGCCACCGTCCGCGACAGTGTGCGGATTCTCGATGCGTTCCCGCTCGCGGCGCAGAATGCGATCTCCGCCGCTCTGGAACTGCTCCGCCTTGGGCCAACTCCAATAGACGAGGCGGACACGCGCACCCGCGACGCCGCTGCCTTTGCTGTCGCTCACCCGTCCGGAAAAGACGAACGCGGCTGCGGCTGTCGGCTCCGGTTCCGTCGGCGTTGCGGGCTCCTGCTTCACGGAGGCAGCGGACGACTGCTCAACATCGCGCTCCGCACGCGGTGCGGCAGCTTCGGTGTCTCGATCCCCCGCAGCCCCCTTCACAACGAAGAACACGGCGACACACAACAGGACGAGAGCAGCGACGATTTTCTTCATGGTGATCAGCGTGACTCCGGCGGCAACCGTCGCACCGCCCTTGGGCAGCGCGAGCGGCAACAGCAGCATCGACCAACGTTGGCGATCGCCATACTCGCTATCGAGGCGCGCGCGCAGTCGTGCCAGTCCGCGTTCGAGGTGAGTCTTGACGGTCTTGACCGGCACGCCGGTGCGTCGCGCGATCTCGGCGGGCTTCATGCCGTCGAGATAGCGGTGCACGATGGCGCCCCGGTAGGGCTCGTCAAGCTCACTCACCGCGGCGGCGATTCGCTGCTGCGCCTCGACGCGCGCCGCGACGTCCGATGTCGGCGGCTGGCAATCGGGACGGCCCGCGCGCTCCTCGCGGCGGGCGTTCCGGCGAACATCGCGGGAGGCGTCGCGCTGCGTCCGGAACGCCAAGTTCCGGGCGACGGTGGCGAGCCAGCCCCGCAGGTTGTGCGAATGCCGCGGCGGGTTCGTGAGCGCGCGCAGGTAGGTCTCCTGCACGACGTCGTCCACGCGGCCGGGATCGGCCAACAGCCCACGCACCAGCGCGCGCAGGTAATCGGCGTGTTCCAGAAGTCGTTTCTCAGCCACGGGCATTCATAGGTTAAAGCCCGCGACGATCGGAACGACCTCAGGAATCTTTGGTGGGGGCGCGGGGGCCGAGGCCGGCGTGGTCGCAGATTCCATCCGCCAAGTGTCCAACCACCTCCGACCCCGCTTCTACGCCCCCACCAAAGAAAACGATGTCGTCGCCCTGCCGACCGACCAACTCCCCCGTCGCGGCATCGCGCATGGACCAGGCATACGCGAGGAAACTGCGTCCGCCTGCCAGGGCAGAAATCTCGCGCGTCCCTTGGGCCTGCTCCACATTCTTCAAATGAATCTGAAGCAACAAGCTCTTCGTTGTCGATGCGCCACGGTAGCGGGCGGACCGAATGACTCCCCTACGATCGATTTCAGCCATGACGGCCTCGCGAAACCGGGCCGCGACGAGTTGCGACAAGTTCCGATCCTCGATCGTCCCCGCCGTCGTTACCGGCAGCACGACGATCTGGTCATACTGCTGCCAATCCGCCGGAGGCTTCGGGGCGGCGGTACAGGCGGCAATCAGCGCCAGGGGCAGGAAACGCATGCCGGTATTCTAGATGAGAGCGTGTCGTGGGACTGGGACTCGCCTCAGCGCATCGGCACGCGACGGGTGTTCCACTCCGCACGGTAGCGGCGGTGAGCTTCGTCGTCCGGGAACCGCTCCCCGGCCGGGTAGGGGTAGTTGGACATGGCGCGGAACGGCAGCGGTTCGACGGTGTACGGGTGAGCGGTGTAGGGATCCATATCCTTGCAGAAGCCGACCGCGTAGAGCATGAAGGTGCGTTGGTGGCCCTTCGCGAGCGGCGGTAGGGCGCGCGCCGGATAGCGCAGCACCAACTCTTCGCCCTTGCCGAAAATCACGGAACGGTCGTCCGCCTCGCGGAGCAGCGGCGCGACCTCCCCCAGTCGCGTGTAATCGCCCGCCATCGTCTTGAAGGGATACCCCGGATCCATCAGGGCGTAGTCGTAGAGCAGGGGCTGCGCGCCGTCGGGCGAGTATTCACGCGGGTAGCCGCGCTCACTCAGCAGGGCGGTGACGGGCTGCAGCCGATGCACGCTTGCGCGCCGTCGGCCGTGGTCAACGCCCAGCGTGACGCGGTCCCAGTAGATCTCCAGGTTGGTCCGCAGCCGAAACACCGGGCGCTCGCTCGTGACAACTCCGGTCACGTCGAGGGTCATCGTGCGAGGCATGCCGGCGGGGTAACCGGTGTTCGCGATGCCCGCGTGCCACGCGCCGTCATGGAATAGCTCGAGCACAGGAGGCGCGAGCGCCTCGCCGGCCTGACCCGCGGCGAAGTTGGAATGCGAATACCCGTACTCGACCCAACCATCGAGCACCAGGATCAGTCGTTCCTTGCCGGTGACGGGCGGAACGCGGTTGGTGAAGTCGAGAGCGAGCCAGTGCTCCTTCGTGAATCCCTTGAAACGCTTGTCCTTGTGCACCGGCGGATAGCGGCGGTCCACGGCCGCCACCCGCGCCGTCATGTCAACACCGCGGTCGTTCCACGCGCGCACCGGCGCCAGCCGTTCGTCCAACTCCCAGATGCGGAATTCGGGAAACGGCTCCTCGCACGCGAAACGCTCGTTGGCAAACACCTCGGTGCCCGCGGGATGGTCGACGGCAATCAGCGTCGCTTCGTCGAGATAGGAGACCTCCTCCAGCGGTTCGAGTACGCGCAGGACGTAGTGGCCATCGATCGGCTCCATCGCACCGATCGCGACAACCTCATCGGGGTCGGGCTTGCCGTACAGACCCCGCTCGAGGAAAAACCCGAGCCCGCCCGAGCCCAGGAAGTCGGTAATGAAACGCGTGCCCCCGGCGCCATCGACGAAGAGCAGCGGGCAACTGGACGGTTTGCGGTTCGCCTCGCGAATGACCTTCCGGTTGTCGGCGGGCAGGTCCAGTTCCGCCTGCAGAACGCGGTCGGGCCAGACGATGCGCACGACGTCCACGCGCCGGTTGGGACCCAATCCAAACGTGAGCGACGAAGGGTGCTGTCCCGCGAAGCCGGTGACGCTGCGTGCAGTCCGTAGCTGCCAGAGCCCGCCGGCGAGAACTTCGACGCGCGCGCCGGGGCCGATGGGCGCGGACCACTGCGGCGGCGCGGGCGCGTTGCGGCCGCGCAGGTCGAGCGTAAGCCAGTGACCTGGCTCGACCTGCGCGCGAAGCAGGAACGCGCGGCCATCCCGGTCGATACCGATGACTTCCGGCACCGCGTCGCCGTCGAGGTCGACCGCGGTTGCAGTTCGCGCCTTCGGGGGCGCGACCTCGTCCAGCACACCGTCCAGATCGACATCGACGAGCAGCAGCGGTTCGTCGATCACAATCAGCTCCTCGCGGCCGTCGCGGTCGAGATCGCCGGCCACCAATGCGACGCCCGCGGGCAGCGCCGCCGCACCGTCCGGCACGAAGCCGTCCGCGCGATCGTTGCGGAACCGCAGCGGCGGCCCCTCGGCCTGAGCCACGACGAGATCGGGGTCCTGGTCGTTGTCGTAGTCAAAGGTGATCGCACCGCGACTGGAAGCCGCGTTCCCCAGCGCTGTCTCGGTCAACGTTCCGTCGCGGTTGTTGCGCAGAATCCGATCGGGGGCGCCGTCTTCGGTCACGAAGATATCGACATCGCCGTCCACGTCGAGGTCCGCCGCCAACGCGAAATGCGAACGGCGTGCGCCCGTCTTCAGCTCAACCTCGACAAACGTGCCGTCACCCTTGCCGCGCCAGAGCCGATCCCGTTCGCCATAGAGAAAGAGATCGAGGATCTGATCGTTGTCGAAGTCGAAAAAGAGGCCGGCCTGCGACGGGAAGGCCGACTTCATCCGAAACCGCAACGCACCCATGTTTTCAAACAGCGCGCCCGGCAGGTAGATGTCGAGGTCCCCATCAGCGTCGATGTCGCCCACGGCAACGGACGCCGCTTCCCCATAGCGCCGATCCGCCCCGAACGCCTCGGGCACCTTGCTCCACTCGAACCGGCGACTCTCGGGACGCGCCCCCGGGTAGCGCCGAACGGCCAAGGCGTACTTGCCGATTTCGTGATACGACCGAACGGTCAGCAGATTGACCTGCTTTGCCGTACGGACTCGCTGCCATGTTTTCTTCGCCTGCGCCGCCTCTTCGCGACGGCTAAGCCGTATGAGACACGAAAACTTGCCGTAGTAGGCCGCCGCGAGATGGCGGTCGAGCAGGATCGCCTCGCTGTACGCACGCAGCGCCGCTTCAAGGTCGCCATGCTCCATCTCCGCCTGACCGATCCAGTAGGCGGTCGTGGCATCGCGTTCCGGCACGTCGCGCAAGTGCGCAAGCGCCACCTCGACATCGCCACCGGTCCGTAGCGTCAAAAAGCCCAGCAGAAAACGCGCGTGAGGGTTGTCGGGCTCCGCCTCGGCGATCTCCCTCACCATCGCGAGAGCCATGTCCGTCAACCCCTCCCCGGTGGTCTCGTCGGACGTGAGGTTCATCAGTGCGATGGCGTAGTTCACCTTCGCGTCGGTCCAATCGGGTGCGAGCTCGACCGCCTTTGCCAGTTCCGCCCGCGCCTCGGAGTAGCGAAACGCCTCCAGCAGACCCGTCCCGCGACTCATGGCCGCCTCGGCGTCGGCGCGGCGCGATGGCTGCTTCGGGTCGCTCTGGCCGCACGCCGCCAACAGGAACACCAGCAGCGTGCAGAGGCTATTTTTCATGCGTCCCCTTGCGGACGTGCTCGCCCGCCATTCTGAGCGGAAGGAACTTCCCGTCGTGCACCACTGCGAAATCGACGCCGCGGATGTCGTTGCCACGATGGTCGAGGCTGATGATCCCGGTCGCTCCGTGGAAGTCGCGCGTCTTGGCCAGCGCGTCCCGGATCCGCGTGCGGTTGAGCCCGGCCTGCTTGACCGCATTGAAGATCAGATGCATGGCGTCGTAGCCGTGGGCCGCGAAGGAGTCGGGTTCGTGGCCGTAGCGTTTGGCAAAGCTCCGGTTGAAGCGCTCGGTCACCGGGTCGTCGCGGTAGTAGTCGTAAGGATAGGTCACGACGACCCCCTCTGCCGACTTGCCGGCAAGTTCGATGAAGCGCGGCGCGACGAGCCCGTCGGCGCCGAAGATCGGAATGTCGAGACCCGCTTCGTCGAGTTCCCGCACGATCTGCGCGCCCTTGTTGTAGAGGCCCCAGATGATGACCGCGTCGGCGCCGAACTCGCGGATCTTGCGGATGTGTTCGGCGAATGTCTTGGTTGATTTGCCGTAGCGAATGGCGAGCGTGATGGGATGGCCCATGCGTTTCGCGACGCGCTTGATTTCCGCCGAGCCCATGCGGCCGTAACGGTTGTTGCGCTCCAACAGCGCCACGCGTTTGAACTTGCGCTCCTGGAACACGAGCTTGGCCAGCGCCCGGCTCTGGGACCAATCGTCGGCCAGGCAGCGGAAGATCCACGGCACAACGATCTGCGTGATGGTCGGGTCGGTGCTGATGGATGTCAACTCGGCGCACTCGCCCTTGAGCGCAACGCGCAGGGCGACATGGGTGGTATCACTCGACATCGAGCCTAGAAACGCGAGCACACGATCCTCGTAGATAAGTTTGACTGTCTGGTTGGCGGTGTTCCCCATCGTCGCCTTGTCGTCCCGGATTTTCAAGACGACCGGCTTGCCGCGGTAGCCGCCTGCCGCGTTGATCTCCTCCACCGCGAGTTGCGCGCCACGCAGCATCTCGCCGGAGTACGCCTTGGCCGGCCCCGAAAGGCAGCCCAGGAAACCGATACGCACCTCCTTGTCGTTTTCGAAGGTGGTGTCCTCGCGACCGATCGGATCCACGAAACCACTGAAGTCCTTGGCCAGCGGTACGGCATGCGGCTTCTTGAAGTTCACGTAGGGCTGCGTGTATTCCGGCCCGAGGACCTCCTGAGCGAAGCCCTTGCCGAATAGTTCACGCGGCACGAGTCCCACGAGTTTGCCATCGGTCGTCGGAATCGGTGTCGAGCGCCTCTTGGTCGACTCGGCCGGATAGAGCTTGTCGGCCGACGAGCCGTAGCTGGCGCGCGCGAGACCGTCCGATGTCGCGATCCAGAGATCCTCGCCCATGAAGTCGATCCCCCACACAAAGTCGTAGGGAAAGGCCGACTCCGCCACGAAGCGACGGCGCAGGTTTCCATCGAGGTCGGTGATCTCGATGCTCGTTTGCGGGACGGCCCCCTCGAGGCGCCGGTAGTTGACCCAGCGGCGGCCAGCAACGTCGAGCGCGCTCACTCCCTTATCCGTGGCGTGCCAGCCCACGAAGCGGCGCGCCTTGATGAAGTTGATGAAGTTGGAGGCGAGGCCCGAGTCGTCCTCGTTGTATTCGTACCAGTCGCGCCCGTCGTAGCGGCTCGTGCCGAAGTAGCTGCCCACCCACACGTTGCCATTGTCGTGCGAAACCGACGTCGTCATTTGCGAGATGACGCCATCGTTCCGGATCAGGTCGAGTTCGAATGATCCGTCGGGATCGTGATACGCCTGCCAGTGGTCGAGTTCGGGTTGGTACTCCACGAGCCCACCACCCCAGACCGCGAAGTTCACGCGGTCGGGGGCCGCCTCGCAACCGTAGATCCAGACCTCGTCGAGAGGCGCGTCGTGCAGCCTGTAGCGGGTCCACTTGTTGGATGCGCGGTTCAGGCGCGAGATGCCGTCGAACGTCGCGACCCACAGATCGTCCCCCGACAACGTGACGCCGAAGACGACGTTGTTGACCAGTCCGGAGTTCTCCTGGGTGTAGTTGGTGAAGCTCTTGCCGTCGAAGACGGATATGCCGCCCAGCGTTCCCACGAAGACCTCGCCGGTCTTTTCGTCGCAGTCGAGGGAGGTCACGGCCCGGTGCACCAGGCCATCGGCCACACTCCAGCTCTGCCACTTGCCGTCGCGCAGTCGGGCGATGCCGTTCTCGGTTCCGGCCCAGACATCCGTGCGATCCACCTTGACGGCGTTGACCTTGGAATGCGGAAGGCCGTCTGCCACGCGATAGGTCCGGAAGCGCCGGTAGATCCCGTCGAGTGCGAACAGGTCGCGCGGCTTTGGGTTCTCGTGCGCGATGGCCGGGTAGTCAATCTGAAACTGGAATTCTACGTCGGGATGGCGCTGGCTCGCGCGGTGGCAACTGCGGCACGTCTCTTCCGCGGGCATGCGCCGACCGGCGGCGACAGCGACGTTCCAGTTCCCGCACTCGAAGCCCGTTCCGTGGCAGGCAGCGCAGCCGACCCCTTCCGCGAGTTCCTGGCTCGGGGCGTGGCACGCGAGGCAACCGGGATCCGTACGTTCCTGCTGCTTGAGGCTGTTGCCGGCGGCGGCGTGCCCGTTTTGCATCCATGTGTCGCATTGCGCTGCGTGGCAGGAGGCGCACGTATCGGGGCTGCGGAGACTGTCTTCCGCGGAACCCGGTGTGTTGATGAACAGGTATCCGACGATCGCGACGAGCAGAATGGCTGCGCGTTTCATCTCTAGTCCTCCTCGCGAAGCGTGTGGTAGCGGTCGGCGGCCAGGTTCTTGAAGACACTCTTCTTGCCGGACGGCCAGAGAACCTCGATCGAGTCCGCCGTCGTGGCGCCTGCCAGACCGAAATGCGGGCGCGGATCGGACGACGAGAGATAGGAGTCGCACGTCTGCACGTAGCGGTGCTGAGTCATGGCGCCCGCACGCAGGGTGACGCGCGCGCCGAGGGCCAACGTGTTGGGCGCCTTCCCGGCCAGCCGGAAGGCGATCCAATGGCGCCCGCCGGCGGCGCGGTTCTCGTACACCGTTGGGCTACCGCCGCGATCGATGTTCTGCACGACGACATCGATGTCGCCGTCTCCGTCGAGGTCGCCGTGGGCGGCACCGCGACTGGTGCGCTTGGCGAAGAAGACGCGCCGCCCGAGATCGAGCGAAACGTCGTCGTAACGCGCCGCGGGCCGGCCGCGCAGGATCTGGTTCTGCTGTCCGAACAGATGGTGCGCGCCCCCGTTGGCGGTGAACACGTCCGGCAGGCCGTCGTGGTCATAGTCGAAGAAGAACGTGCCCCACGAGGCGAAACGGCCGCTGTGCCGCGCCAACCGCGACGACTGCGCCGCGTCCGCAAAGACGCGCCCGCCGAGATTGCGGAAGAGCGAGCTGAAGTTGGCGTCGGCGACGAGCAGGTCGAAACGGCCGTCGTTGTCGAAATCGCCGACCGCGCCGTGCATCGCGGCGGTGTTCTCGCCCCCCTGCCCGTAGGCAACCAGCGCATCCTCGGCGATCTCCTCGAAACGACCACCGCCGCGGTTCCAGAAGAGATGGTTGGCCATGTTGTCGTTGGCCTCGAAGAGATCCGGCAGGCCATCGTTGTCGATGTCGATCACGCTCGCGCCCATGCCGCGGCCGCCGGTCTTGAGCAGCCCGGACTGCTTCGTGGCGTCGGTGAAGGTGCCGTCGCCGTTGTTGCGATAGAACGTTGACGCCTGCCCGAGATAGGAGCTGGGGCCGGGGAAGCCCTCGGGCCCGTAGTACTCGTTGAACGCGGGATCGAACGCGAGGTAGTTGGAGACGAACAGATCGAGGTCGCCATCCGCGTCCGCATCGAAGAAGACGGAGTTCGTGGACCACTTGATGCGGCTGTTGAGCCGGTCCGGACCCGCGACACCGGCCGCCTTCGTGACGTCGGCGAAGGTGCCGTCGCCCCGGTTGCGGTAGAGGACGTTGGGGCCGTAGTTCGTGACGTAGAGATCGACGTGGCCGTCGCCGTCGTAGTCGGCCGCCGTGCAGCCCATGCCGTATCCGCCGTGTCCGACGCCGGCCGCCTCCGTCACGTCCACGAACTTGAGGCCGCCCTCGTTGCGGTAGAGGCGGTTCGTCGCCGTCTTGGCTCGCACGTCGGTCGAGAGGCCCTCGATCCATGCGGCGTTAACGAAGTAGATGTCGAGATCGCCGTCACCGTCGGCGTCGAAGAGCGCCACGCCCGGCCCCGTCGCTTCCAGGATGCGGGTGGGCTCTTTCGTGCCGCCGAAGGTGTAGGTGAACTCGATGCCGGATGCGCGCGTTACGTCGCGGAACTCCGGTTTTCCTCCGGGCAAGGCGACCAGCGGCCAGGCACAGAGAAGAACGATCACCGGCGTCAGAATTGCTCGCATGGTTTTCTCCTAGCGTTTCGGTTCGGCAAGAAGGACGTTGCGTCGCCGCTCCCGGTCGAGCGCGCGCAGACGGTCGAGAGAGGACTTCAGGGCGTCGTTGGCGTGCCACGTGACACGCTCGGGGTCGGTGTGATAACTCGCGCGCCAAAGTGCCGGGTACTGCTGAAAGTGCATCTCGTAGTAGATGCGTTCCGCCGGCGATACGGATGCGTCGAAGATCTGGAGACCGCCCAAGCGCAGGCCGTGGCCGGCCACGGGGTTGGGCGGTCGGTCGTCGAGCGGCGGCTCCAGGAGGCCGTCGCGGTGCAGACCGCGCACGATGCCGGCGGCCGCCTCGAGCATCTGCGCGCCCTGGACGCGCCACCAGTCCGCCCGATCGAGCGTTTCTCTCGCAAGGCGTTCCGAATGACATCGCCGGCAACGCGCCACCATCGTCGTACGCGCGGACGCGAACTCCTCCGGCTTCGCGCGGGGTACCAGGTTGCCCCCCTTGGTGCCCACCCGCGCGTCGAGGAACGGCGGCAGCCCGTGGGTGATCCCCCCACTCACATCGTGGGTGTCGTGGCATTCCACGCAGTCGGCGATATGCGCCTTGCCGGTAGGCGACGGATGACTATGCGCCGAGCGGAGCCAGGCGCGATGTTGCGGATGGTCGATGCCCGCGTGGCAGCCGATGCAGACCTGCGGGTCGCGGGCCGACTTGCCGCCGAACGCATGCGTGGCATGGCAGGTTCCGCAGCGGCCCACACTGCGGTCCTTGTAGACCTGTTGAATCGAGTGGCAGCCGTTGGTCGCCGTGCATCCACCCGTTGCAGGCAATCGCGGACGGAGCAGCGCGTCGAGCTTGCCGCCCTTGAGGCGTTGCCCGTGCCGACTGGCGGCGAACGCCTCGAACTCCTTGGCGTGACACGCCGCGCAGACCGTCGGGGGTACCGCACCATTGTCGGAGAAAATCTTGTCGTGGTCGGTTCCGTGGCAGCTCTCGCAATGCAGGGGGATCGACCGATGGCGGCTCACCTCGTGGTCGGCGACGAGACCGGGGTTGATGCGGGCATGACATTCGGCGCACGTTTCGCCCTTCGCCGACCGCCACGCGGAACTCGGTGC
>CBDURV010000004.1:0-23922 GCA_965369495.1 uncultured bacterium | reverse complement strand
GTGGCTGGCCGACGAGAACCTCGACATGTTCGAGAGCTGGGATTCCGCGGAACGCACGGGCCTGCCCAGCGCGATCTTTGTCACGCTCGTAATCGAAGCGCCGCAGATCACCAGGGCCGCGGAAAGGGACGAAAACGACTACGCCAAGGCGCGCAAACGACGCACCTTCGTGCGCGTCATCCCGCTGGTGCAGGCCGCCGACATCGCCCCCCAGCAGGCCAACAACGAACAGCCGGACGGGGCGCCCGCCAACCCCGACTCCGGCAACCAGAACAACCCCGGCACACCGGGGAGATAGCGCGCCTCGGGTCTCCCCCATCCAAGTTGGATTCCCGGTAGACTCCGCCCGTGCGTTTGCTGGTCGTGGTCCTGCTCGCCCTCGCCGCGGGTTTCCTGAGCGCCTACTGGGGCTATGAACGAGAAGCGCCGACGCCGCGCCGGGTGGACGGCAACTCGTGGAGCACGAAACCCGCGGCGTCCGATCTTTCGCGCGGGGATCCCCTGGCGGGCATCGACTTTGCCAAGGGAGCCTATCCCGACCTGCTCACGGCGCTTGCAGCGATTCCGCAGGCGGAACCCGCGCGCGGCGACGGCGTCATCGTCGTCTCGGTCAAGACCGCGGACGGTACGGCCGTGCCCGGCGTGCGGATCACGGCCGAGCCGACCCGCTTCGAGAAGGAAAAGAACCCTGCGGACTCGGAGGAGATTCACGTTCGCAACATCGTTCGGAAGGAGCGTTGGCTTGCCGCCGGTCGCCGCGAATCGACAACCGGTTCCGGCGGAGAGACGCGCCTGGAGTCGCTGGGCTTGATCAAGTACTACATCCGCGTTCATCACCCCGCCTACGAGTTTCCTCGATTGGGTCGTTGGACCAGCTACGCGGCCGGCGCACGCATCGACATCGCGGCGGAACCGATTGGTCTGCTCGATGTCCGCGTTCTGATGCCGGACGGAAGCAAGGCAGAGAAAGCGAATATCACGATTCGCGAACAGCGCACTAGGCACGACGTGTGGAAGTGGAACGAGAATTCGCGCACTCGTCGAATCCGGCCCGGCACCGTGCATCTGCAAGCGACCACAGGGGAGTGGGACGAGATTCGATCGGAGCGGACGGAAGTCACGGTCGAGCCCGGAGTCGAACCGCAAATCGTCACGCTCTACCTGGAAACAACGGGTGGGGTCGTGGGGAGGGTGGTGTTCGCCGAACGCGGCATCCAGAGCGAGATCGAACTGCGGCTGGTGGACGACCCCGGCGACACGTCGTACCCGAAGAGGGGAAACTCCCTGATCGGGCGCAGCAGGAAGGTCGGCCCCAAGGACCTGTCGTTCCGGTTCATGGATGTCGAGCCGGGCCGCTATCTCCTGATTGCGAGCGCCGACGCCCTGGTTGGCTACTTCGCGAGCATTCCGGTGGAGGTGAGCGGCTCCGTGGTACGGCTGGACGTGCCCATACCGGCGCCGACGCCCAAGCACTTCGCGCGGATCGAGGTCTACGATCCCGACGGCGCGCCACTCGAGGATGTGCGGTTCGGTGCTCGCATGGATTCCCCGACTTGGAGTTTCGGCCGCAGCCCGATGTTCCACTACGCGATTGCCCCGGGCGTCTACCAGGTGCTGCATCCGTTCCCGGACGGCGTCACCGAGGGGATCGGAAAAATCACGTTGTCGCACGCCGACCACGGTTCGTTTACGCACAGCTACCGGCTACCGATGACAGAGCCGATCGTTCACCGACTCCAACGCAAGCAGGCCTTTGAGTTAACCGGGGAGGGGTTCGTCGACAGCGGCTACGCCGGCGACGTGCTCATCTTTGCCCAGTCGCCCCGCGATCCCCAGACGGTCCAGCGCAACTTTTCCTACAACGGAGGCAACGTACTGGGAGCGGACGGTCGGTGGCGCTGCGACGCATGGGAAGGCGAGTTCCAGGTCTGGCTCTACGTGCAGCCGGGGCTGTGGGCAATCGCCCACAAGATGATCAAAGTCGAAGGAAGCGATGCGCGCTTCTCGATGCGGTTTCCGACCCTGCACGAGATCCGCGTCGAGTCCGATGTTCCGGTCGATGGATTCCGCGTAGAGAGCGTCGGCGACGCCCCTCGGAAAATTGCGAACGCGATCGACTTCGACGGGGAAAAGAAGAAATTCAAAGTCCGGGGACTGCCGGCGGGAAAGTACAAGGTCAAGGCCGGGGAAGGGGCGTGGATCGAGATCGAAGTGCCGACCACCGAACTGGTCCGCTGTCGGGAGAAATGATGATCCGCTGGCTTGTTGTGATCGTCATCACGTTCGCCATCGGGCACGCCTTCGGGTTCTTGATGCGCCCCGAACCCGCGCGGCGCGTCATCGATCTTGGCGAGCCCGCTCTTGATCCCGATGAGCCCCCTGCCGCCGCGCGGGCCCCGCGGGTCGTCGGCCGTTTCACGACTCTCAAGGAGGCGTTGGACGCGATTCCCACTCCGCCCCTGCCGCGTGGCGACGGTGTGCTCCAGGGGCGCGTGGTGGACCAGTTCGGCAACGGCGTGCCGGGCGCCGATGTACGCTGCACGCCGAGCCGGCCTGAACCGGACGGTGGTGCGATTGAAGACCGTGTCCGCGAGCGCCTCACCACGGTTCGATGGCGCAACTCGGGCGGCGCGCGCCTGCGCTCCGGGGCGGATGGCGGCTTTCGATTCGAAGGGCTGGTACACATGCCCCACTACCTGCGGGCGCACAAGACCGGTTACCAGTTCTTGTGGGGTATCAAGAACAAGCATCGGACCCCGGATCAGACCGTAGACATCACGCTGCGCGCGGTCACCGCGGTCACGTTCCGCGTTTTCAATGAAGACGGAACGGAAGCGGCAAAAGCGAGAATCCGGTTAAGGCGCGCCGGAACGAACCACATCATCCGATGGCCCCATCGGGGTAGCAAGTCGAGTTGGGTCCAACCGGGCTTGTGGCAAGCGACAATCGTTACGGAGGAGGACAAACCGCTGTCGGCGGCGGTCGCGGTCGAAGTGCCGATCGGCAAGCGCCCGCCGCCGGTCGTCCTCCGTCTGGGCACGCACTCGGGACTGGCGGGAACCGTCGCGTTCGTCGGCACGCCGCACGGGCGCGCGACGGTGAAACTCCTGCGCCGCGTCGGCGAGAAGCCACCACGCCGTTCCGCATTCGATCGCGGCTGGAACACCGAGGTAGAGGATGGCGCGTTTCACTTCTATTCGGTCGAGCCGGGCTCCTACTGGGTCGCGTTGTGTCTCGGCGAGCGCGAGCCCGTGGACGTGCGGCGACTCGAAATCCGGAAGGGGGGCGCGAAACTGGACTTCCGCGTCGATGGACGCGGCGATCAGTTCTACGCCGTACGCGTCCTCGACGGAGATGGCAACCCGGTATCCGGGGCACGCATCCGGACGTTCGGGGAATTCAACGTGTTCATGCTCGAGTCGGAAGCGGGACTCTATCGGCTTCCGGCGTACGAGGAGGGCAGTCAGTCCGTCACGGTCGAGAAGAGAGGTATGGGTGAGGTCCGGCTCGATCTGGAATTCCCCGTGCGCGGAATCCAGGAGGTTCGCTTCGAGCGTCGTTACGACGTGGCCGTGACGGTTCGATTCGCCAAGGGCCAGGCAGAGCTCCGGTCGCTGTCGTGCGCGTGTTTCTCGGTCGAGCGCGACGAGGAGGGACGCAGCGCTCGGGGCGGCGGGCGAGCCGACGTGGACCCTGCCGGGAACGCGGCGTTACGCGTGCCGGAAGGCCGCTGGAACCTGGTTGTGCGCACCTCGATTGGTGAGGGATTCATCGGTGGAGCGACTGCCCGCAAGGAGATCACGGTGAGCGGCGACACCAAGGTCGAGATCGAGTTGCCGCGGCTCTACCCGGTGACCCTCAAGTTCGACCGCGACATGGGCGACCTGGAGCTGGAGAGCGAGGACCGAGAGTTAGGCGTCCGCGCGTTCAGGCACCGCCAGGACGGACTGCAAAAATCGTTCAAGCTGAAGGCGCTACCGGCGGGCCGATACGTCGTGAAGTCGAAAGATCGCAGCTGGCCGTTTGTGGTTCCCAGCAAGGGCCCCATCCGCATCCAGACGAAGTCGTCTCCCGACAAGAGATAGATATCGGCATGCGTCGGCACTCTGCGCGCCTCACCGAATTCGAGGACAAGCTCATCCGGGAGACCGTTATCGGTTTGGCGGCGCGCTTTCGTCTGTTCGAGGCGATGGTGCAGGAGGCGCGGACGGTCGGCGCCCTACCCCCGGCCGACCCGCTTGAGGGAATCGAGGTGGACGTCCGCCTAGCCAAGGCACTTCATGTTCGAGAAGCTGCTGGGTAGGCGGTCATGGAGGTTCGGGACTCGGTCATGGGTTGTGAGTGTTGGGTTTTGAGTTCGAACACTCAGGTCCTACTCGCTGCCCATTACCCACTACCCGGAACCCACGACCAATCGCGGTTGCGGTCGCCTACTTGTATCGGAGCACGTCGCGCAGGATCGACCAGGTTCGCTTCGTCGCGTGCGCCGGCTTGCCCAGGATCCAGTGGTCGTAGAACTGCTGGATCGCGCCGTCGCGCTTTTGCAGCTCGATCCACTGGTTGATCGTCTCCTCGAGCAGGTCGTCGCCGCGCGGCATGACGATCACGAGCGGCATCTGCAGGCGCCGACCTTCCGGCACCACGACGACCTGCTCCGGATGGAAGAGCGTCCATGCCGAACCGGCCTCCGCGCTGATCACGAGCGCGTCGTAGCGGCCCGGGTAATCGAAGTAGTCGGCGGCGGTGTCCACCGGCAACGGCTCCAGGTCCGGGAACTCGCGTTTGAGGCGGCGACCGATGACGCGCTCCCCCACGATCGCGATGCGCAGGTGGCCGAGCCGTGAGAAGCCGTCCAACTTCATGAATTCGCGCCGCCGCTGCGCCGGGACGACCACCGACATCGTCACGTCGAGGTAGCTGTCGGAGAGCCGCATTTCCCGCGCGCGATCGAGCGACCCCACCATTCCGCTCATGGCGAGGTCGAAGTGGTCGTCGTTCAACTGATCGACGAGATCCGGGATGAGGAACGGTACGAGCACCAGTTTCACGTCGAGATCGGCCGCGAGACGATGCAGCATCTCGATGTCGAAGCCGACCAGTTCGCTCTCGTCATTCTCGAACACGAATGGACGACTGCGATTCTTGTAGCCGACGCGCAAAACCTTCGTGCGCGTGATCCGGTCGATGCGCGACTCGCCCTCGAGCAGGGGTTCCGGATTGCGCACCGATTCGGCGAGCACCTTGACCGTGACGTTCGATTCGATGGACTGCATGCGTTGCAGGATCTCGCGCCCGCTTTCGGGCTCGGCCAGCCCCGCGGCGAGCGCAATCCGGCATCCGAGCACGAGCGCCAACGCCACGCCGGCGCCCCCGGCCCCCAACAGAACAAGCCGGCGACGGTTGACCAGCAGCAGGCCGTGCGTGGCGCTCGCGACGATCAGCGTGTACGCGGTGATCTGCACCGTCGAGAGCATGTCGCCAATGCGGCCCGCGTAGATTCCGGACACGAGGAACAACTCGATCGAGTCGCGCGGAAGATGCGCCCCCTCGAGCAGATAGGGGATCGCGATGAGCGGCCCGCCGAACGACGACACAAGTCCTCGGCTCAGGAATGCCGGATAGTCGATCAGGTCGAACGGCCGGCCCACGAACCAAGCGACGAATGGCACGAAGAAGATCGCCATGATCTTGCCCGCGTGCGGAAACGAGTAGGCCAAGGGGAAGAGCACGTCGGGCGCGCGCTCCAGCCGTTTTCGCTCCGGCGCCCGTTCGGCGAATAGCCGCTCCGTGCTTTCGATGAGCATGGGCAGGGCGACGATAAGTTTGCCCGTGGCGAAGGCGGCCAGTGCGGCGTCCTGTGTGACGCGGCGTATGTCCCGGTAGGTGAAGGGCGTGAGCGCCGTGACCAGCATGGGAAACACGCCGAACATCAGGAACAGCGACAGCACCGTGTAGACGAAGAGGTAGGCGCCAATTTGCCCGAATTCGGCGGGTGTGAGGGTGCCGGCCGCCACGGCGGTCATCGAGAAGACTGCCAGCGGTGTGAGTCGGACAATGAAACCGTTCACGCGTGCGAGCGCGTCGGACATCGTGTTCAGCACCTGCAGCAGCGACTTCTTCTGGCGGACGCCGACCAGCGCCGCCCCGACCAACAGGCAAAAGGCGACCACGGCGGGAATCTGGTTCTTGGCCGCGGCTTCGAAGATGTTGCTCGCGTATCCGGCACCCGGCGCTGCGGACTCGCTCGCCGTCAGGGCCGACGGGTCGAAGAAGGCGCCTCCCTCCCGCGTGGGAAACGACTGGGAAAAAGCGAACATCGCAACCAGCGTGATGCCCCAGACGAGCAGCATCGTGATCCCGCCCACGCCCAATAGCTGGCGTCCCTCACGCGCCCGCAGCGCGCCGATGCGTCCGATCAGCGAGACGACGATGTAGGGCAGGATCGTCATCTGGATCAGGCCGACGTAGATCGACCCGATCGGTTTGAGAATCGCGATGCCGGGCCCGAAGAAGAGACCGCATAAGACCCCCGCCGCCAACGATGCGACGAGGCTCCGCGTCATCCCCTTTTTCACTACTGTGCCCGTTTCATTCTGCCCGTATCACTCTTCCCAAATTACAGCGCGCCGAGCACCTCGCGGCCACCCATGTACGGCACCAGCACCTCGGGCACGCGAACCGACCCATCCTTCTGCTGGTTGTTCTCGATCAGCGCCACCAGGATGCGCGGGCTCGCCAGCACGGTGTTGTTGAGCGTGTGGCAAAAACGCACCTTCTTGTCCGCGTCCTTGTAACGCAGGCTCAGGCGGCGCGCCTGGTACTCGTAGTAGCGGCTGGCGGAATGCGTCTCGCCGAAATCGCCGCGACCCGGCATCCAGGTCTCAATGTCGTAGGTGTAGGCGGCCGAGCGGCCCAGGTCGCCGCCGCAGAGCGCGACGATGCGATAGGGAAGCCCCAGCCCCTTCAGGACATCCTCCGAGTTGCTCAGGATCTCCTCGTGCAGTTCGCGGCTGAGCGCCTCGTCGTTGGGCGCGATGATGACCTGCTCGACCTTCGTGAACTGGTGCACGCGATAGAGACCGCGCGTATCCCGTCCGTGCGCTCCCGCCTCGCGGCGAAAACAGTTCGAGTAACCGGCGTAGCGCAGCGGAAGATCATCCAGCGGCAACTTCTCTCCGGCATGCAACGCGGTGATCGGAACCTCCGACGTGCCGATCAGCCAGCCGTCGTCGCGGGTCAACTCGTAGGCCTGGTCGGCGCCAATGGGCAGGTACCCGGTGCCCTCCAGCGCGCTGCGATCGACAATCACGGGCGGCGTGACCGGCACGAAACCGCGGCCGGTGATCAGGTCGAGCGCGTAGCGCAGCGCGGCCTGCTCGAGCAGCATCAGGTCGCCCTTGAGGAAATAGAAGCTGCTCCCGGAAACGCGTGCGGCGCGCTGCATGTCGAGCAGGCCCAGCGATGTCGCCAGGTCGACGTGATCCTTGGGCTCGAAGTCGAACTCACGGTGGTCGCCCCAGCGGCGGATCTCGACGTTCTGCTCCGCTTCGAGCCCTTCCGGCACCTCCGCGTCGGGCATGTTGGGAACTTCCAGCAGCAGCGGCATGAGCTCCGCCTCGAGGGCGGTCTGCTCGGTTTCGAGCGGCTTGATCGCGGCACCGAGTTCCTTGCTGCGCGCGATCGCGGCGCCCTTCTCGTCGCCCTGCAGCTTGGGCACCTGCTTGGAGAGCCGGTTCTGTTCCGACTTGAGTTCCTCGCGCCGCTGCGCCAGTTCCAGGAGCTTGCCGTCGAGGGCCAAAAGACGATCGAGATCCACTTCAATGCCACGTCGCACGAGGGCGCCGCGGATCAACTCGGGGTTCTCTCGGACGAAGCGTCGGTCGAGCATGCCCGTAGACTAAAGCAGCCCGTGCGCTCTCGATAGTTCGAGGAACCGTGCCAGCCCCTCGCTTTCGCGCGGGCCGATGCGAAAGCGGATCCGTTCGCGCAGATAGCTCGCCAGCAGCGGCGCCGAGAGCGGAAGATCAGAGTCTTGCGCGTATGCGTCGATACGTTGCTTGCCGCGCGCGTAGGCCGCCTCCAGCTCCGCTTCCGCCGCTGGGTCGCCGTACCACGCCGCAAACACGAAGGGCAAGCCGGTCCACGCGGTCCATTCGGCGGCGAGATCGATGAACTGCTCGTCTCCGGCCGCCCAGCGAATCAGGGCCGCGTCGCCGATCAGCAACTCGGCGTCGGCGTCTCCGTGGTCCACCACCCTCGGATCGACATCGTGGACCTCACGCAGCAGGACGCGAGCAAGCACGCGCGACGTACGCGATGCGGGGTCGAGGCGCACACTGCGCAGCTCCGTCACCGGGCGGCGCAGGAAGAGCAGTACGGAATCGACGGGCCCCTCGGCGGCGATTCCGAGCGATCCCACGCGCGCGAGATCGAGTTCCACGGCCGCGGCAACCGGCAGCAGCGAAACATCAAGTTCGCCGGCATCGACACGGCGCGCCAAACCGCTGGGCGTGTCGAGCGTGAGCGGCTCCAGCCCCTCGATCAAGGGGCGAGCGTTGAGGTAAGAGACGGCGCCGTAGCGCATTTGTCCCGACGGGTGATGGCCCGTGGCCATCGGTTGGAAAGCGATGCCCGTTTACCGTCGTTCGCCGTCTCAACACCGTCAGGTGTTGAACCATAAACGCAGCTACGAAACGGGGAGTCCCCCCAGGAGAGACTCCCCGTTTCCCGGACGTCGTATGGAATCCCTAGCGAGGATCGCCGAAGAACGGCGCACCCAGATACGGATCATTAAGGTCGTAGTCGAAGAAGTAGATGTCGATGAAGTTCCACGCCTTCTGGTAGTTGCGTGTGAACTGCGCCCAGCGGGTGAAGCCGTTGTAGTGGCCGTTGCCCGTGTAGACGCTCAGGATGTAGCCGTCAATCCACTTCGGGATGTACCAGAGACCGCCTGCGATGTACTTGCAACCGCCAATCGTCAACATGGCGAAAAGTGCAAGGCTAAGGACGTACTTACGCATCAGATGATGCCCTCCTGAAATCTTCCTGCCTAGGGGATAGAACCCCGCTGAGACGGAGGTTTTAACCGGTTGCCCCGCTTCGGGTCAACCCCCATATAAACGGCGCTCCCGAATGTACGGAAGCACCCCTTCGGGCAGTAGATCGGCGGGCTCTTCGCCGCGCGACAGGGCGGCGCGAATTTCTGTGGAACTGGCCCGGATGGCGGGAATTTCGACGATGTGGACGTGGCCCGGACCGAATCGGTCGTCAAACGCCGCGCACGCATCAGACAGCGCCTCGCCAGGCCGCGCGAAGGCCACGATGTCGGCCAGCGCAAGAATCTCGTCGGGATCCTTCCAGTGGGGAAGATCCGCCAGCATGTCGGCCCCCACCAGCATCTCGAACTGGTCCTCGGGGTAGAGGCGCCGCAGCTCGCGAAGCGTGTCCACCGAGTACGAAGGACCCTTGCGATGGCCTTCGATGTCGAGCACCTCGAGGCCATGGACGGCGGCGACCGCCAGACGCGCCATGGCCACGCGATCCGCAAAGGCCGCCCGGCATCCAACCGGTTTGTGCGGGGGAGCGCCGGCCGGGACGACAAACAGCCGATCGAGGGCGCGACGCTGCAGCACCGCTTCGGCCGCAGCCACATGGCCACGGTGAATCGGGTCGAAGGAACCGCCGTAGATGCCGGTGCGTCGCACTGCTGGGTATCCTACCGCTTGTGCAGCCTCTCAACGTGCTGGTGGGCCCGACCGCGAGTGGCAAGTCGGGCGCCGCGATTCCCGTCGCACGCGCGCTCGACGCCGAAATCATCTCGCTCGACTCGATGCTCGTCTATCGCGGCATGGACATCGGGACGGACAAGCCGCGGGACCGGGGCGGCGTCCCCCACCACCTGATCGATCTGCTCGAACCGACCGAGCGCTTCGACACGCGCCGCTACCTCACCTCGGCGGAGGCGGCGATCGCCGATATCCAGCAGCGCGGCAAGGCGGTGTTGATCGTCGGCGGAACAGCTCTCTATCTCGTTTCGTTGCTGAAAGGAATGTTCGAGGGACCGCCGCAGGATGCGGACCTGCGCGCCCAACTCGGAGAGTACGAATCGCCGGAACTCCACCGCCGCCTGGTCGAAATCGATCCGGTCATGGCGGAGCGGCTACACCCCAACGACCGGCGTCGCATCACGCGCGCTCTCGAAGTGCATGCGCTTACCGGACGTCCGCTTTCGGAGCAGCAGCAGGAATGGGACGGGCCCGATCGCTTTCCGTCGCGCATCGCGGGACTCCGCCGCCCGCGCGAGGAGCTGCGCGCGCGCATCGAGGCGCGAGTCGATGAGATGCTGCGCGACGGCCTGCTCGACGAGGTACGCGCACTCGAACTCGGTCCGACGGCGGGGCAGGCTGTCGGTTACAAGGAGCTGCTGGGCCACTTCCGCGGCGAGTATGACCTGGCCGAGGCGCGGCGGCTCATCGTGCGCAACACGGGCCGCCTCGCGCGACGGCAGACGACCTGGTTCAGCCGCCTGCCCGTGCACTGGATCGACGCGGCGGAGCCGGACGCCGTCGAGCGACTGATCGCCTTCTACCGGGGACCCTCCTACCGGGGACGCAGCGTGCAGTAGCAGCGGCCCTTGGGGTCGAAAATCTCGCGCAACCGCTGGTTCACTTCGCTGCGCTTCACCTTGAGCAGCATCTCGCGGTAGTCGCGAATGGTGGTGCCGCGCAGGTAGTTCGCGGTCAGCACGTGGGCGATGTTCTGCGGCGAATTGAACGCGCGCGCGAAACCGCCCAGCTCCTTGTTGCGGACGCGCTCGAACGCGTCCGCGTCGATGCCCTCGCGACGCGCGCGCGCCAACTCGCCGTCGAGCATGGTGCGCAGTCGCGGCAGGTCGTCGGTCTCGCCACCCACCAGCGCGAACGCGAAGTTGGGGTCGGCCGTATAGCCGGAGGAGAAGCTCTCGTCGATGAGCCCCTCTTCGTAGAGCGCGAGATAGATCGAACCGGAGTTGCCGAAGAGACAATCGAGCGCGATGGCCGACGCAATCTCACGCCGCAGCAGCGGCTTGCCCATTCTCGTGGCGGCGGCGTCCTTGCAGGCCAGCAGCAGGCGTGAGCGGGAGACGGTGAGGGGAAGATCCCACGACCGCTGGGCAGCGGCGCGCGACTCGCGGGGTGCCGGCGGTCGTCGCATCGGCGCGGCCCCGAAGCGTCGTTTGCCGAGTTCGCGCTGCGCGATTTCGAGTGTGGTCTTGACCGGTTCCGGGCTCACGGCCGCCAGCACCATGTTGCGCGGGTGGTAGTAGGTGCGGTGCACCTCCTGCAACAGCTCCATCGTGATCGGGGCGATGCTCTGTTTCGTACCGGCGATGTCGATCCGCAGCGGATTGCGCTTGTAGAGGCACTGCAGTGCACCGAAATAGATGCGCCAGTCGGGATCGTCGTCGTACATGGCGATCTCCTGGCAGATGATCCCCTTTTCCTTCTCGACGCTCTCGGGTGTGAGATCCAGGTCGTAGACGAGGTCGAACAGCGTTTCCAGGTTCTCCTCGTAGTTGGTGCTGGTGCCGAACAGGTACTGCGTGTTCGTGAACGAGGTGTACGCATTCGCGGAAGCGCCGAGCGCGGCGAACTTGTCGAACGCATCCCCTTCGGGCGTCTCGAACATCTTGTGCTCGAGAAAGTGCGCGGTTCCGTCGGGAATCGGCTTGCCCTTGCGATCGCGCCCGAGCCGCGTATCGACCGATCCGTAGCGCGTGCCGATCGTCGCGTACGAGCGGGTGAACTCCGGCTTGTGCACGACATACGCGGTCAGTCCGGAAGGAAGGATCGCGCGGTGCACGGTCTCGTCCAGCGTCGGGTCGTGAAGGACGTCCACTTTCATGGCTACGCGCCCCCGTTGGTGAGGAGATAAACGGTATCGAGTTCGATCGTGCGCGCCGCCGCGGCGATCGCGCCGGGCGTGACCGCGGCGAGTTCCGCACGCAGGCGCTCGACGTCCGGCTCGATCCCGTTGAGCGCCCGTTCGAGCGCGAATTCGATCAATGCCGAGGGCGAGTCGTGCATGCTGCGCAACCCCGACAGCAGCATCGCGCGCGCCTGCTCGAGCGCCGCCTCCCGGATGTCGCCATCGCGCAGGCGGTTCAGCTGCTTGAGGATCATGCGGCGCGCCTTGCCGTACTGGTCGGGCTCGATTCCCGCCTGCACCAGCACGAGCCCCTTGCTGCGCACGATGGCGCTCGAGATGGCGTAGCAGAGCGATTCCTTCTCGCGCACTTCCTTGAAGAGCAGGCCAACGGGTGTTCCGCCGAAGAGCGCGTTGGCCATGACGAGGCCCGCGTATCGGCGCGTGCCCATGCGTATCGGCGTGCGAAAGCCCAACTGGAGCTTGGCCTGATGGATGTCCTGCGTCTCCTTCACCGTGCGGACACGGCCCGCGTCGATCCTGGCACCCCGGCTCTTGCGCCGCGCACCCGAGCGGTCGCCCAAGCGAAGCCGCTTGGCGAAACGCGTGGCGTCGCGAAAGGTCAGGTCGCCCACCATGAAAAGGTCCGCGGGCGCCCGCGTGACGAGCTCCTTGTAGGCGCGCTCGGCATCGGATTTCTCGAGGGCCCGAATCTCCGCCTCGTGGCCGATACCCGGTCGGGCATACGCCTCGTGGCGGCACATCTCCTCTACCAGTCGTTGCCGCGCGTAGCGCCCCTTGTCATCGAAAACGGCGCGCGCTTCGTCGGTGAGGATCTGCCGTTCGCGCTCGAACACGGCCGAGGTCCACTCGATCGGTTCATGCACCTGCTCCGCGAACAGGTTTCCCATCGACTCGAGCATGGGCGCGTCCGCAATTCGGTCATGGACCCAGTCCGCGCGGAATTGGATCACCTGCCGCTCGCCGATCTTGCGCGCCTCTCCGCCCAGCGTGGCACCGTAGAGCGAATCGAGTTCGATCTGCAACGCCTTCAACGACGGGAGACGCCGGGTGCCGCGCGAAAGCAGGCGCGGGACAATCGCTCGCGCTGCTGTCGCCTCGTCAAGGTCCGCCTGGAACGCGAGACGAGCGGAGACTGTCTTGAAGGCGCGGGTCCGGCGATAGTGCAGGCGGAAGCCCTTCGCGATCGACTCGGTGCGGAAAAGTGTGTCGCGGGATGCCAACGAGCGGATTATGGCACGCCGTGCGCTACGAGGGAACTGCGCCGGTAGAATGGCAATATCCATGCGACTCCTCCGTAATGCGTGCGTCCTCATTCCGCTCCTGGTTGTCCTCGGCGTTGCCCAGGCAGAGGCTCAAGGAGTGGATGCGGACAAGCCCGCCGCGAATCCGGAGGCGGCTCCGCGTGCCATCCTGAGTCGGGCGGTCGCCGCCCAGGGCAAGCTCAAACAAAAAGACATCCACGACCTGCAAGTGCTCTTCGAGGGGCAAATCCAGGAGCGGGGACAGGCCACCCAGAGCGTCAAGCGCCAGTATTGGCTTCGCTCGGGCGACGACTCCTTCCGCATTCGAACGGTCGCCGGACTCCGGCCGAGCGATCCGGTTTCGGAGCGCGGCGTGCTCGGCGGCAAGCCGGAGAGCTACTGGGAGTGGGCGCGCAAGAGACGCATGCCGCTCAAGCTGACCAACCGCGAGCACCGCAAGAACATCGACGCCATCCAGCGCGATCGGCGGGAATTCCAGCGCATCGTGAAATCCGTGCTGCTCGCCCGCCTGCTCGACGAGGGCACGACGGTCGCGTTCGCACGCTCACGCAGCGTGTTGCTGGACAAGGACGAGCCCGCCTCGGCTCGTCACGTTTTCCCCGACCGCAAGGCGCGCTTCGCCGTCATCGATGTCAGGCGTGCCGGCAGCGATCCGCTGCGTTTTTTCATTCACGAAGGCGACTTCACCGTCCGCAAGGTGATCCAGTTCGACGCCCGCAGGCCGGGTGCGGTCAAGTCCATCACCTACCTCGGCGCCTATCCGGCCAAGGCGGTCAAAGGGGGCCTGCGCCTGCCGCGGTCGATCTCCGTCTACAGCGACGTGCCCACCGACAAGAAATCGCGCGACGAATTCGTCCGCATCGCCGGTCGCCTCACCGTCAAAGTGAATCAGAAACTCGGCGACGACGTGTTTGCGCCCAAGTAGAAACTGTTTAGCGTCTCCCGAAGCGGCGTTCGAGGTCGGGGAAGGGCAATCTCAAGACCGTCGGTCGCCCATGGGGGCAGACGAACGCGCGGTCCAGGGCTCCGCTCTCTTCGAGCAGCGCCATCGCTTCCTCGCGACTCAATCGATCGCCGAAGCGCACCGACGCCTTGCACGCCATCGTGTCGGCCACGTCGTGAAACAGCGTGCGTGCGTCGAGATCACGACCACGCGCACGCAGCAGTTCAACAAGGTCGCGCACCAACTCTCCCGCACGCTCGCGCGGAATCGCGGCGGGAATCGCCTCCAGCGCGACCGTTCCGTCTCCGAACGGACTCCACCGGAACCCACTGCGCTCGAGTACCTCGCGATGTTCGTCCAGCAGTGCCGTCGCGGTCGCGTCGAGATCGACCTGTTCGGGAACCAGTAGGCTCTGCGCATCGACGCCCTTGTCCATCAGTGCTTTGAGTATGCGGTCGTAGTTGACGCGCTCGTGCAGGGCGTGTTGATCGACGATGGCGATGCCGTCCTCCACCTCGCAGACGAGGTAGGAGTCGTGCATCTGCACCACCGAGAACGCACCGGAGCGGGGGCGCGCCCCGTCGAATTCCGGTGCCGGAGCAGGCGGTTCCTGGACGCGATCCGGTCCTGAGGCTCCCCCGAACGACCGGCCCGCCGGATCCTGGCGCGATGCGTTTTCGAGGAAATCGTGCAGGGCGCCGCGAACCCCTTCCCGGCCTCCGGCGCGCCCGCTTTGCGCCTGCGTATTTTCCATGCGTGTCGCGAGGTCTTCGGCGCGCAGCGTGCGGGCCAGTGCCGGTCCGACGACGGTGTGCAGGAAGCGCGCATCGCGCCAGCGGATCTCCGCCTTGGTCGGATGCACGTTCACGTCGATCTGGAGCGGGTCGATCGTGAAGAAGAGGAAGACCACCGGGTAGCGCCCGTGGTGCAACACGTCGCGATAGGCGTCGCGGATGACGCGGTGCAGGATGCGGTCCTGGATAGCGCGGCCATTCACGAAAAAACGCAGCTCGCGCGCATTGGGACGCGTCAGCGAAGGCAATCCCAAAAACGCGTGAAGCTGGCCGTGCGGCAGGTCCACGGTCGTCTCCAGCAGCGCGTCCGCCCACTCGCGTCCGTAGAGCGCGCGTAACCGCTCGCGGCGCGAATCGTCCGGCGACGTTTCCAGCAGCGTGCGGTCGCCGGCGTCGAGACGGAACCCAATTTCGGGAAACGCGAGCGCCGTACGACGTATGCGCTCCTCGATGTGCCCCTGCTCGGTGCGATCGGCGCGGAGGAAACGGGCGCGCGCAGGCGTGTTGAAAAACAGATTGCGCACGGCAATCTCGGTGCCCGGCGCGCAACCGGCAGGCTGCGGCGTGCCGATGCGGCCCCCATCGTCGTTGATTTCGAAGCCCGCTTCCGCCTGCGGTTCGCGCGAGCGCACGCGCACCTGCGCGATGGAGCCGATGGAGGCAAGCGCCTCGCCGCGAAATCCGAGCGTCGCGATGCCGTCGAGATCCTCGACGTCCTCCAGCTTGCTCGTCGCATGCGGCAAGAAGATGCGCTCCAGGTCATCGCGCCCGATTCCCCACCCGTCATCGGCGATCGAGATAAGCGTCTTGCCGCCATCCTCGATCTTGATCCGGATGCGCGTCGCGTGCGCGTCGATCGCGTTTTCGACCAACTCCTTCACGACGGACGCGGGCCTCTCGATGACCTCGCCCGCGGCAATCTTGTTGGCGATGTGGTCATCCAGCACGCGCACGCGCCGGCGGTTGTTGAGCTTCTCGATCACGGGCCACCTATTGTCAGGTCCGCAAGGGACGGGATCCGCACCGGGACTAATGCTCCTGCCATCGCAGAAATTCGTCCAGTTCATCGAGGGCGCTCAGGAGCGCGGCCATCCACTCCGGAGGCTGCGGAAGTCGGCCCAGATGGCGGCGCAACAGCGACGCGAGCAGGCGCGCTTCGCGGCGCCGTAGGGCCATCCTCATCTCTGCCATCGGGAGCGGAGGCGACACCACGGAATCGGCAAAGGGTGGCCCGCCACCCCTATCGGGCGCCCCCCGACCCGATTCGGCGAGCCAGCGCAGCGAGAGATCCATGAGCGCTTGGCTGGCGCCGACCAGACAGAGCCCCGCGCGCTCGAGCGCCAGCGGTTCGCGGTCTGAAGCCTTGGAATTCCGCGGCGGCAGAACCCTGTACTCGCCCGACCCGGGCGGCGACTCCTCAATTGCGAGCTTGAACGGATTGACGCGGCCCAAGTGCGCCATTTCGAGTTGGAGATGGGGGCGACGGCGAGTAGACATTCCGACATATAGTCGGAGCGGGTATCACGCAAACAGGCCCACGAGCAGCCTCTCGACTGTCTGCCGCGGCGAAAGAACCCCGGTTTTCAGGCCTTTGTCCGCCTCGACAAAAAATCTGTGGCGTTCGACAAGCTGTTCCAGCCGGTGCCCTTTGGCGCGATTCACGAAGTATCGCGACGCGCGGGGCGAGATGCCGACGCCGCGCGCCGCCTCCTCGTCATTCGATTCACGACGCAGCATGTGAAAGCGGAGCAGCTTGCGGTAGGCGCCGTGAATCTGACCCAGCAGAATCAGCGCGATTCCCTGAGGCTCGGTGACCGTGTCGGTGCGCAGGCGCAACCCCTCGCGAAACGCTGCTTCGACTGCCGCGAGCGCCTTGCGCAGGTCGCCCGACTCGACAGCATTGGTTGCCTCGAACAGCGAGGGACTGCGGTGGTCCTCGGTGCTGGAAGCGACATCGGCAGCCGTGAGCCGGTCGCGCGGCGCGATCTGAACGCGCAGTCGGCCGAGCGCGCGGTCGAGCGCACCCAGATCGGCGCCCACCCGCTCCACCAGTGCGTCGGCGCTGTCCCGCCCCACCTGGAGATCGTGGCGTCGCCGCGCCTGCCCGACGACCCACTCGGAAAGCTTCCACTCGGGCGGGGCGCTGACTTCCACCACGCGCGCGGCCACCTTGAGCTTCTTCGCGCCGGCGCGGCGGCCATCGATTTTCTTGGCCTGCAGAACGAGGACGGCGCCACCGGCAGATCCCTTCTCGGCATACGCGGCGATCGCGTCGAGGCCTTCCGCGTCGAGAAGCGGATCCGCCTCTTCGACGATGACCGTGCGGCCGCCACCGAAAAAGCTGGGCGTGCGCACCTCGTCGAGCACGGCGCCGAGTTTGACCTCATTGCCGCGGTAGCGGGCAATCTCCGGCGTGCCTGCGCCGTCGCCGGCCGCATCCAGAACGGCACGAACCTCCTCGGACGCGAGAAATCGGTCCTCGCCCAGAATCAGGACAACTCCGGCGTTTTTCGCCATGGCCAAAGCTTAGCGCAACCGAATGACGAACCCGATTCGCGAGTATATTTCAGTAGGACCATGAACTTCAGCACCTACGGAATCCTCGAAGCCGCCGAACAGGCGCCCGCCGAAAACCGCACGTGGCTGGTTATCGCGATCCTGGTCTTGATCCTGATCGCGCGCCACCTCGTGATCAGTTTTCTCAGCCGGACGGAAAAGCGGCGCTAATCACCAGGGCCGCTCCCACGACGAGCGACACCACGCCGTTGAGGTTGAAAAAGGCGACGTCCACGCGCGAGAGATCGTCCGGGGTGACCAGCGCGTTCTCGTAGGCCAGCAGCGCCGCGACAAAAACGACGGCGGCGAAGTAGGGGAATCCCAGGGTCGGCGAAAGTAAACCCGCCGCGACCAGCAGCACAACGGTGACTACGTGCAGCACCCGCGCGATTCGCAAGGCGCGCGCGATTCCGAAACGTGCGGGAATGCTGAAGAGCCCCTCGCGCCGATCGTGCTCCGCGTCCTGACACGCGTAGATGCAATCGAACCCGGCGGTCCAACTGGTGACCGCGAATCCGAACAGAACCGGCACCGGCCAGCCGGCGAAGCTGCCGCGCACCGCAACCCACGCACCGATCGGCGCGATGCCGAGCGCGATACCCAGCCAGACGTGGCAAAGCGCGGTGAAGCGCTTGGCGTAGGGATAGCCGAGCACGACGACCAGCACGACCGGCGACAGCATCAGGCACAGCGGGTTGAGCATGGCCGCGCCGACGACGAAGAGCGCGCTCGAAACGCCGACGAGCGCCATCACGAAGCGGGACGAAACGCGCCCTGCCGCAAGCGCGCGCTGTTCGGTGCGCGGATTCTCGCGGTCGAGGCGCGCGTCGGCCAAACGGTTTTGCGCCATCGCGGCGGTGCGCGCCATGACCGCGCAGAAGACGATCCACCCGAGCTGCTGCCACGAGAACACACCCTCGGCGCGCATCGCCAACGCCGCGGCGCCGAGCGCGAACGGCAACGCGAAGACGGTGTGGGAGATCTTGATCATCTCCGCCGTCTCGCGCGCCTGGTCGAGTAACGCCACGCGATTCATCCCCGCCAGGGCTCCTGCACGTCGTGGGCGATCCCCCACTGGTCCAGCACGCGCGCGACAATGAAGTGCACCAGTTCATCGATGGTCGCGGGCCGCTGATAGAAGCCGGGGTTGGCGGGCAGCATGACGGCGCCGGCGCGCGCAAGCCGCGCCATGTTTTCCAGATGAATGAGCGACAGCGGCGTTTCGCGCGGCACCAGCACGAGCGAACGCCGCTCCTTGAGGCAAACGTCGGCGGCGCGCGTGACGAGGTTCTCCGCCGTGCCCGCGGCGATGCGACCCAGCGTCCCCATCGAGCAGGGGCAGACGGCCATGCCGCCGAGTGGATACGAGCCGGACGCGATACTCGCACCGTAGTTTGCCACGGCGTGCGGCACCACCCGCGCAGCCGCCTGCGGATCGTCGGGGATCAAGAGGGAGGGGTCCGGGGCCTTGGGCGAAAGCGCGATGTCGCACTCGTGACGCAACACGCGCGCGCCCCCTTCCGAGACGACGAGATGGACCGTACGGCCCAGACGCGCCAAAGTACGCACGAGCGCCAGACCGTATGCGGCGCCCGAAGCGCCGGTGATCGCGACGCAGTATTCGCTCTCAGCTTGCATAGAAGGGAAGGATGACGGCGACATTGTAGATGGCGTGCGTGTAGACCACGATGCCGAGGCCGCGCACCCAGAAGATCGCGCCCAACAGAGCGCCCAGCAGGGTTCGCAGGGCAAAACGCCCGGCGTTCCACGGCTCGGCCCCGATGCCCGAGTCGGCGTGATGCGCGTAGCTGAACAGGACCGCGCTCAGCACGATCGCCAACGGCACGACCCAGCGAATGGAGGCGCCCATGCCGCGATTGAAGACGAGGATCAGGCCGCCCATCAACAGGAACCGAAAGAGCCCCTCCTCGTAGATGCCGGCGCCGATCGCGGCGGTCAGGTCGCTCAGCAGGTCCTCGATCGACAACGAGAGCACCGCCATCGGGAAGAGCACTGCGATGACGTGCAGCGCACCCGCCCAGAGCGTCGCCTCGAAGAACATCCACGCATACATGCCGGGCAGCTTGCGACGCTCGTTGCGCGTGCGGTGGATCGCGAAGAAGAGCAGCGCGATCACGAGCAGGTTGAAAACGACGGCGCCGATCCAGTTGGCGCGGTAGAAGAGCTGGCGGTAGATTGTCTCGGTGCCGTTGCGGGCGCTCGGGAATTCGATAATGCCCGCCTGGTAGAGCGCGAAGAGCGGGACGATGAAGACGTAGCTGGCGGCGAGCGATCGGCTCAAGGAGAAGTAGTCGACGCCGCGCGGCTTCTTGTTCGAGCGCGCCTTCTTCTTTCGACCGGTCGCGGCCGGACTCACGCGCGCGCCTTTGTGCCGAGATGAACCGCGGCGATTCCAAAACTGAGCGGAAACACGTCCACGCGTTCGCAGCCGGCACGTCGGAGTCGTTCGGCCAACTCCTGTTCCCCCGTCCACTGCAGCACCGACTTGTTGAGATAGGTGTACGCGTTGCTGCGCGAGACGAGGTTCCCGATGAACGGCAGCACGCGCCCGAAGTAGAGGCGGTAGAGCGCCCCGATCACCGCGCTCTTGGGCATGGTGAACTCCAGGATCGCGATGCGACCGCCGGGGCGCGCCACCCGGACGAGATCCGCGAGCCCCGCGTCGAGATCGAACACGTTGCGGATGCCGAATCCGACCGAAACGACATCGAACCGATCGCTCTGGAGCGGGAGTTTCATGGCATCGCCTCGCACGAACCGCACCCGCGCGCAGGCGGCTTTGTCGGATCCGTGGCGCAGCATCGGCTCGCAGAAGTCCACTCCCACGACCGGTTCGTCCGTCTGCCGCACGAACGCGGCGGCAAGGTCCCCCGTGCCGGTGCAGACATCCAGAACCGGGCCCTCGGGAGCGGCGAGACGGACGGCGCGGCGCCGCCAGCGCTGGTCGATATTGCAGGAAAGGAGGCGGTTGAGCAGGTCGTAGCGCGGCGCAATCGCCGCGAACATGGACTGGATCGTGGCCGCTTCCTTGCGGACGCGGACCGAATCGGGCGCTTGTGCCTCTGCCTGCACGGCGGGAGTGTAGCAACTGGGTCCATCGGAGCGCCTCGCAGTCGCAGCGATATGCGCGGTGTGGGGGATCAACGCCGTTCCGCCCCCCAGCGCTGGTAGAATCCGGCCAACCATGGTCTCGGCTCCCCCCTTTCACCCCGACGCCGAGTGCGGCGAGGAACTGCTCGACGCCGCCCTGCGACCCGCCAGCTTTGCACACTTCGTGGGACAGGACCGGGTGGTCGAAAACCTGGGCCTCGCCCTGCGCGCCGCACGCGGTCGCGACGAGACGCTCGACCACGTGCTGCTGAGCGGCCTGCCCGGCCTCGGCAAGACCACGCTGGCCCGCATTCTCGCGCGCGAGTTGCAGGCGGCGATGCACGAGACGAGCGGGCCCGCGCTGCTGCGCCCCGCCGATCTCGTCGGCATCCTGACCAATCTCGAGGCGGGCGACTTCCTCTTTATCGACGAAGTCCACCGCTTGCCGCGCCCCGTGGAGGAGGTGCTCTACTCCGCGATGGAGGACTACGTCGTCGATGTCATCCTCGACCAGGGGCCGGCGGCGCGCTCCATGCGCTTGACGCTGCCGCGCTTCACGCTCGTCGGCGCCACCACGCGCGAGGGTTTGCTGAGTGCGCCCTTCCGCGCGCGCTTCGGCCTGCAGGAAAAGTTCGAGCAGTACAACCACGAGGATCTCACGCTGATTCTGACCCGCTCGGCGGTCGCGCTGCAGGTCGAACTCCACGCGGAAGCAGCGCGCACCATCGCCGAGCGAAGCCGCGGAACGCCGCGCGTCGCCAACCGGTTCCTGCGCCGCGTCCGCGACCTCGCGCAGGAAAAATACGACAACCGCATCGACGCGGACGTCGCGCTGGAAGGGCTGGCACGACTCGGCATCGACCGCCACGGCTTGTGCGGACTTGACCGGCGCATTCTCGATCTGCTGTTGCGACAGGGCCGCGCCGTCGGGCTCAAAACGATCGCCGTCGCCACCGGCGAAGAGGAACGCACGATCGAGGAGGTCTACGAGCCCTATCTCATACGCCGCGGCCTGTTGGCGCGCACACCGCAGGGGCGCAGCGCAAGTCCCGCCGCGGAGGAGTTGTTCGGCGAGGTCATCCGCAAGCAGGGGCAGCTTTTCTAATGCGTTGGATCTGGATCTTGGCCCTCTTGGCGATTGGCTGTTTATCGAAGACCGCGCCGCCGCCCGCTACACCCAAGCAGCCCAAACCGCGCATCGACTTGGCGGAACGATTCGGCGGCAAGGCGCCGTTGGTGCGCGTGCACCTGCGCTCGCTCAAGGATTGGGACAAGCTCCCGATCAAGGGCAAGGGCGGCCTGCGCATTACCACCGCCACGGGCACGCGCGAGGCCAAGCAAATCACGCTCACGCGCACCGATGACGGTGTCCTGATCGACGACTCCCCCATGCGCCACGAGCACGTGACGCTGGAAGCGAAAAGCGGCGTCGTCACCATCGGCACGCGGCTCTATTCCGGCGTGCTGGTGATCGACCGCGGCCGATTCGTCAACCACGTGCGCATGGAAAACTACGTGCTCGGCGTGCTGCGCGGCGAGATCCCGCTCAAGCACGTTCCGCTGGGCGCGGCGGAAGCGCAGGCGATCGCCGTGCGCTCGTACACGTTCCATTACTTGCTGAAGACCAACGACTTCTGCGACCTCGACGACACGACGCTGTTCCAGGTCTACGTCGGCCTCAAGTACGCGTCGGTCGATGAGGTGCTGCGCAAGGGCGTCAACAACACCAGCGGCCAATACCTGGAATGGGAGGGCGCGCCGCTCAAGTCGTACTACCACTCCACCTGCGGCGGCCACACGACCGATGTCCCGACCGGTCTCGACCGCGACCCCGTCGGCTGCATGAGCGGCGTGCCGTGCGACTGGTGCAAGGAGTCGAAGTACTACCGCTGGCAGGCGACGGTGACCAACCAGATCATCCTCCGCAAGATGCGCATGGAGGGGGAACTGCAGGGCGTGGAGATCACCGAACGCGGCGCCGGCGATCGCGCGCGTGCCGTCACGATCACCTCGAGCGGCGGCAAGCAGCGCATCCACGGCAACGAGTTGCGTCTACGGCTCGGCCCCTCGCTGGTCCGGTCCACGCGCTGGACCGAGCTGAATCTGGGGGACGGCAGCCTGCTCATCCGCGGCGGCGGATGGGGCCATGGCGTCGGAATGTGCCAGATGGGCGCCATCGGTCGCGGCGCCAGCGGTCAGAGCGGAAGTCAGATCGTGCTCGCCTACTACAGCGGCGCTACGATCTCCCGCGCTTACTGATGCCCGAACACTTCCAACTCATTGCCGAATGCAACGGCGCGCGCGCCGGTCTGCTCCACACGGCCCACGGCGTGATCGAGACGCCGGTCTACATGCCGGTCGCGACTCGCGCCGCCATGCGTGCCATCGAGACGTGGCAGATGGAGGAGATGGGCGCGCAGATCCTGCTCGCCAACGCCTACCACCTTTTCCTGCGGCCCGGCGATGAGCTGGTGCGCGATCTCGGCGGACTGCACAAGTTCGCGGCGTGGGACAAGCCGTGGCTAACCGACTCGGGCGGGTTTCAGATCTTCTCGCTGAGCGACCTCGCCACGGTGACCGACGAAGGCGTCCGCTTTCGCAGTCCCATCGACGGCATTCAGCACTTCCTGCGGCCCGAGGATTCGATCCGCATCCAGAACCACCTGGGCGCGGACATCATCATGGCGTTCGACGAGTGCGTGCGCCTGCCGGCGGAACCGGAGCGCGTCGTCAAGGCGGTGGACCGCACCATCGACTGGGCGCGCCGTTGTCGCGATGCCCACACGCGCGACGACCAACTCCTGTTCGGCATCGTCCAGGGAGGCACCGACCGCGCCCTGCGCGACCGCTGCACCGAGGCGCTGCTGCCGCTCGATTTTCCCGGCTATGCCGTGGGCGGCTTGAGCGTTGGCGAGGATCGGGACGCCATGTTCGAGACGCTGCGCCACACCACCGATGGCCTGCCGAGCGAAAAGCCGAGGTACTTCATGGGCATCGGCAAGCCCGATGACCTGATGGATTGCATGGCGCGCGGCATCGACATGTTCGACTGCGTGCTGGCGACCCGCAATGGCCGCAGCGGCACGCTCTTCTCCTCGGGCGGCCGACTCAACATGAAAAACGCCCGGTACCGCACCGACGAAACGCTGCTCGACGCATCCGGCGCCTCCGCGGTCGGACGTCGCTATACGCGCGCCTATCTCCACCATCTGTTCAAGACGGGGGAACTGCTGGGATCGGTGCTCGGCAGCCTGCACAATACGTGGTATCTCGTCGATCTCGTCCGGCGCGCGCGCCGTGCGATCATTGAGGGGACGTTCCCTCAGCT
>CBDURV010000003.1:0-25142 GCA_965369495.1 uncultured bacterium | reverse complement strand
TGCCGCGACGCGTGGTGACGACCGAGGCGGGCGCGCGACTGGTCGAGCGCGCCCGACGCATTTTGTCGGAGATGGCCGATGCGCGACGCGAAGTGGGCGAGACGCGCGGCGAGGTGACCGGCACGCTGGCGGTCGGTGCGATTCCGACCATCGCGCCGTTCCTGCTGCCGGATCTGCTGGTGCGCTTCCGCAAGCGCTGGCCCGACGTGCAACTGACGGTGGTCGAGGATGTCACCGACCGACTGTGCGATGCGGTCGTCAACGGGCGGCTGGATCTGGCGCTGACCTCCACGATCCATGACGCGCGGTCGCTGCACGCCGAGCGAGTTGCGGTCGAACCGCTGCTCGCGCTGGTCCCGGCGGACGCTCCCGTCGCCCAGCGCAAGACGATGACGTGGGCGGCCCTCGACCGCGAGCCGGTGCTGGTGCTGCACGACGACCACTGCCTGTCGGGCCAGGTCACGCGCTACTGCAAGAAAGGCGGGAGCAACCCCAACGTGGTGGCGCACGGCGCGCAACTCGGCACCGTGGCGGCGATGGTGTCGGCGGGGCTGGGGGTTTCCGTCGTTCCCGACATGATGCGCGCCGGCGACCGCGCAAAATCGCGCGTCTACATTCCCTTCGGGCGCGGGCGCCCGGAGCGGGAGATCTGCATCCTCTGGAGCCTGCTGCGCTTTCGCACAAACGCGGCGCGCGCGTTCGGAACCCTCGTGCGAGAGCGTTTTTCGCTATAGGAATCGCCTATCGCAGCGGTAGGCGCTTGATATTTCTCCTATCGACGCGCGTTTCATACCGTAGGGCGCATGGCCGAACGCCGCCCCCCCGCCTACGACCGCCGAAGGCGCCCTGATCGCGCGCAGCCGCAACCCGGTGCTGATGCAGGACGTGCCGCCGCCCGACGTGCAGATACGCCAGGCCGATCCCGACTACGGCCGCCGCGGCGGTGAGAAGCTCGATTTCGATATGAACCCTCTCCTCGAACCGCTCGCAGAGTGAATTCGGGGATAAGTCCGCGGATGGAAAAGCCGCAGGACGCGCCTCGTCCCACAGGCCCACCCCCCGGGCCGGGACGGGACGCATTTTTTTCGCCTACCCGAGGAACAGCGCCACGACCGTCAACGTGTTGAACGCGGCGTGTGCGACAAAGCACGCCAGCAGCGAGCCGGTGCGTTCCATGAGCGTGGCCAGGAAGAGCCCCAGCACGATCATGGGTATGACCGCGGCCGGCGAGGCGGCGTGTACGAGGCCGAAGACCAGCGACGTGACGAGCAGCGCCGTGCGCGGTGACTGCGCGCGCCGGATGCCGTTGTAGAGCAGGCCGCGAAAGACCAACTCCTCGGTCAGCGGCGCGACGGCGACCGCCATGAACGCCAGTTCAAGCGTTCCGTCGCCGCCGAGCCGGAGCAGACGCACCGCTTCCTGTTCCGGCTGCACCCCGAAGATCAACTGCTGGATGAAGTTGATGCCATAGACCACCGGCAGCGCCGCCAACATCGTCAGCAGCCCGAGCAGGATTGCCTGGGTTGGCCGAACGCGCGCGCACGTGATGCGTCGCAACCCCCAGCCGCACAGGCCAAGTGCGAGAAGCACGTCCGCCGCGAGCGCAGCGCGCGCCATCCAGGGCGACCGCACCGCCGACTGCACCACCACCGTCATCAGCAGCATGTTGAGGGCGAAGAACATGAGCGCCATCGGAACGGGCCAGACGGCGTCGATCGCGTTGGCGAGCGCCGGGCGATCGGCGCTCGGCGCGCGCACCACCCGCTGGATGTAGAACGGCAGCGCCAGCAGCGCGGCGCCGAGAATCGCCCACTCGGCGAGCGTTGTCTGCGTCGCGGCGGCGATCACGAAGAGGTGAAGCGCCCCTCGCGCGGGCTGCTCGGCGCCGCGGGCGACGAGTACTCGCGCGCCGGCATGCGACCGGCGAGATACGCTTCGCGTCCCGCGATCCACGCATGCTTCATCGCACGCGCCATCGCCACGGGATCGTTCGCCTTGGCGATGCCGGTGTTGAGCAGCACGCCGTCGCATCCCAGTTCCATGGCGACCGCGACATGGCTGGCGGTGCCCACGCCCGCATCGACGATGATCGGCACCTCGGCGCGGCTGAGAATGATCTGAATATTGACCGGATTGAGAATGCCGAGGCCGGAACCGATCGGCGCCCCCAGCGGCATGACGGCCGCCGCGCCGACTTCCTCCAGCACTTTGGCCGCCACCGGATCGTCACTCGTATACGCGAGCACCGTGAACCCCTCGGCGGCCAACTCGCGCGTCGCCTCGATGGTGGCGGGCACATTGGGCAGCAGCGTCTGCTCGTCGGCGAGCACTTCCAGCTTGATCAGGTCGCCCAGACCCAGTTCGCGTGCAAGCCGCGCCGTGCGCAGCGTGTCATCGATCGTGTAGCAACCCGCCGTGTTGGGCAGGATCGTGTACTTGTCACGATCGATCACGTCGAGCAGGTTGCGCTCTTCGTTCTCGTGCTTGAGATCCACGCGCCGCACCGCGACGGTGACCATTTCGGCCCCGCTCGCCTCCCAGCAGGCGAGCATCTCGTCGTAGTCGCGGTATTTGCCCGAACCGACGAAGAGGCGGCTCTGGAATGTGTAGTCGCGGATGCGAATCGGCTCCATGCAGTCGATTATCGAATGTCCGAGCCGAAGATGCGAGGATCGGCGCCGCAATGGCTGACATCCCCCCGCAGCGGCGACACATGGAATCCCTGCCCGCCATGGTGTTCGATTGGCTGGCCGACGTGCCCCGGGCCGAACGCGCCAACATGCGCGTGCTCGATCTGCCCGGCGGCGCTGGCCTGCTCGCCGCGGGCCTGACCGCAGCGGGGTTCGACGTCGTCTACGCCGACCTGCTGCCGGAGTACGGCAGGCAATACGCCGAGGAGATGCGCGGCAAGACGCTCGACGAGGCGATGCGCATCACTTCGCGCGGCAAGGGCTGGCTGACCGAATCGGTCCAAGAAAAGCTGTTTGGAGGTCCGTCCCCCATCTTTCCCGAGTCGTTGCCGTGCGAACGGGCGGACCTCGAGGCGCCGTTCCCCTGGGAGGACGAACGCTTCGACGTTGCCATGTGCATCGAAGGCATCGAGCACATCAGTGATCGCATGAGCATGCTCCGCGAGTTCCGCCGCGTGCTGAAACCGGGCGGGAGATTATTCATCAGCACGCCCAACCTGCTGAATCTTCGCTCGCGCATGACGATGCTAGTGAGCGGGTTTCGGACGTTCGCATCGTGGCTCGACGAATACTCCGGCGTGCAGATGCAGATCGGCGACCGCGTCTACCACGGCCACGCGTTCATGTTGGACTACAACGAAATGCGCTACAGCCTGTTCCATGCCGGATTCAAGGTGAAGCGTGTGCTCGCAAGCCCCACGAGCAGGAGCAGCGTCAAGATGAAATGGCTGCTCTGGCCGCTCGTCTGGCTGGGCACCTGGCGCATCTGCAAGCGCGCCGAACACATCTTCGAGCGCTATCGGAAGACGGGCAAGGTGCCCGCCGACGCCCCCAGCCCCGTCCAAGAGATCCGGCGCCACCTCATGTCGCCGGAATTGCTCTACGGCAAGAACCTGGCGATCGAAGCGGAAGCGTTCTAGAACTCCTAGAACGTCCGGAATGCGTGCCAGGCGTCCTCGCGGCCACCGAGGTCGCGGGCGATCTGGGAGAGCCGGATCTCGGTATAGGTGATCTCGCCGTGCGTCGGCACCATGAAGGTGGTGGCGATCAACTCCCAGACGTCGCCGTTCCCGGGCTGGTGGAGCTTGGCGGTGAAACCGAGCGCGCGCACCTGCGACGCCATCTGCTCCGCCGCCACGCGCGTGGGCATGACATGCACGAACTCGATTTCGCGCGGCTCGCTCAGGTCCTCGCCACGGACGTGCAATTGGCGAAGCGCCGTCCCGGTCGTATCGCTAGGAAATTCCATACCAGTTGCGGAGGGTACGGCACGTCGCCGACAAAGGCAAAAGCAGGTTCGCTCATCGGCTTTGTGCTCTGGGCTTTGAGCTTTGGGGCTCCGAGTTCGAGTCGCAAAGCTCAAAGCCCAAGGCCCAAAGCCGACCCCGAACCAGACTCGCGTGCGGGTGGCTAGCCTCCGCCAACGAGGGTGACGACTTCGATTTCATCGCCTTCCGCTACCAGCGACTGCGCCCACGTAGAACGGGGTGCGATGGCGCGGTTGCGTTCGACGGCGACGCGCGAGCGGTCCTTGGTGATCTCGTCGATCAGTTGCGCGATCGTCGTGCCCGGCTCGACCTCGCGTTCGGCGCCGTTGAGCATGATGCGCACGACTACTTCTTTTCCCACTTGTAGAGGTCCACCACCTGCGCGAGCGTCGAACCGGCGTCGATCTCCTTGCGCACGCGGTTTTCCATTTCCAGGCGGTCCATGGCGCGGTTGGCGATTTCGACCGCCTTCGCCTGCGGAATCACCACCACGCCATCGTCGTCGCCGACGATCCAGTCGCCATTCTCGATGGGGATGCCGGCGATCTCGATCGGCACGCCCATTTCGCCAAACCCCTTCGGCTCGCCCGCGCGGGCGGTAATGAGGGTGGCGAACGCCGGGAAACCGAGCCGCCGAATTTCAGGCGTGTCGCGAATCGCGCCGTGAATCACGACGCCGGCCAGTTTGCGCTGCACAGCACTGTGGGTGGCCAACTCGCCCCAGAGCGCCGGGCCCACGCCGCCCGCGTCGATGACGATCACGTCGCCCTCGTTCGCCTTGTCGATCGCCTCGACCGGCTTGGCCCAATCGCCGGGGTAGGTGCGGACGGTGAAGGCGCGCCCCACCATCTTCACCCCCGGATTCACGACGCGCATCTCACTCAGCACGGGCATGTGGTGGTGCGCGTCGGAGATGTTGGGCACGCTCGGCTGCTGCAGCAGTTCGAACACGTCGTCGGCTCCGCCGCGCTTGAAGAGCTTTGTCGCCTCCGCCACGCCGCTCTGCATCACGCGCCTGATCTGCGCCGCCGCCGCGGACGCGTCCTCCGCCTTGCTGATCGCCCCGCCGACCACCACCACCGACGCGCCGGAGGCGATCGCCTGCGCGGCCGTTTCGGAATTGATGCCGCCGGCGCACGCGACCTGGATCTTCACCGCCTTGGCGACGGCGCGCAGCGTCTCGAAGGGATCCTTGCCCTCCATCTGCTGGTCGATCGGGCAGTGCACGCCAACCAGTGCGGCGCCCCACTCCTCCGCCTGCCGGGCGCGCGCCACCGGATCGGCAACGCTGACGAGATCGACCGCGACCCGAATGCCGTAGTTACGGCCCGCCTCGATGCACTCGCGCACGGTGGCGTCCGACGCGGCGCCCAGCACCGTCGCGTAGTCGGCGCCCGCTTTGGCCGCCGTCTCCATCTCGATGCGTCCCGCGTCCATCGTCTTGGTGTCGCAGACGATCGTGTGGTGCGGGAATGCGGCGCGCAGTTGCCGCACCGAGTCGAGCCCCTCCGCCTTGAGCAGGGGGGTGCCGATCTCGAGCCACTGGCAGTGTTCGGCCGCTTCCGCCGCCACGCCGAGCGCGCGATGCATGTCTGTGAAATCGAGTGCGAGTTGAAGCGCCGGTTCCATGGGGGCGACATTCTACAGCGCCGCTACTCGGTCGGGATAGGTGGATAGAGAGTCGAATGGGACATGCCCGGATGGCGGGCCCCGTAGCGCACCGGCACGTCCTGCGTCCAGTCGCTGGGAATGATCGCAGGCAGCAGGAGCAACCCGGCGAGCAACAGGCGCGGCCCCCAGCCCACGGATCGCGCCGGCGCGGGCGGCGGCAACTCGCGCACCTGGCGCCAGATTCCGTACGCAATCAGGAGCGCGCCGAGCAGCGCCATGAGCGCGTTGACCAGTTGGCCGGGCGGCAGCCCGAACTGTGTCGTGCGGTACTCGCGGAAGAAGTCGACGAAAATGCGCAGTCCGCCATACCCGACGAGGAACGCGCCCAACACGACGCCACGCGGCGCGCGCTTCCGCTGCAGCAGCAGCAGCACCGGGATCAGCAGCAGGTTTTTCAGCCCGTCGTAGAGCACGACCGGATGGCGAAAGCCCTCCGTATTCGGAAAATCCACTCCCCACGGCATCGACGTGGCGGCGCCGACGATCTGCCCGTCAATGAAGTTGCCGAGCCGGCCGACGCCCATAATGAATGCGGTCGGAATCGCGAGCGCATCGGCCAATTCGAGAAAACTGCGCCGCGTGAAAATCGAGAAGAGCGCCAACGCCAGCACGCCGCCCATGAGAATGCCGTGCGTCGACATGCCGCCCAACCAGATGGCGGGAATGTGCCAAAGGTGCTCGCTGTAGTAGGGCCACTCATACCAATAAACCTCGAACAGACGCCCGCCGAGAACGACCCCCAGCGCCACCATCGAGGTCAGCCGATAGACGTCCGCCAGCGAAAGGCCGAGACGTTCCCGCGATCCGCGCAGCCAGGCGAACATGCCCAGCAGCCCGAACGTGTAGCTGAGTCCGTACCACCAGATGTAGAGCCCCCCCACGTTGCCGGCGACGGGATCGATGTCGTGCACGATCGTGGCGAGCATGCAGTCCACGCTACACCCGCGACAGGCGAGTTCTCCGTAGTTGCGCTAATCGGGTTGATAACCGAGTTCGACGGCGCGTTTGCGCCAGGCGTCGGCGACGTCGTCGGAGCGGGGAACGCCACGACCATGGCGGTAGGCTTCGCTCAGCAAGGCCATCGCCTCGTCCGAGTGGGAGGTGGTCGCGACGATGCGCAGGAACTCGATACCGCGCCGGACACGCCACCCGGTCTGCGTGCCGTCCGTCGCGAGGCGGCCGATACTCGTCATCGCCCATCGGCGCGGGTTCCAGTAGAAGAGATAGTCCTGCTCCGACGCGTCGAGTCCCACGCGTTCACGCGCCGCACGCTCGTACCACGCCAACGCGCTACTCCGGCTCGCCTTGACGCCGTATCCGCTTTCGTAACAGTGCCCCAACGCGAATTGGGCGAACTGGTATCCGGCGTCCGCGGCGCGCCGCAGCCACTTCACGCACGTCCGCGGATCGGGCTCGAGCTCCTCCTCGCGCCACCAATCGCTATGCGCGAGGCCGAGCGCACACTGCGCCGGCACGTAACCGGCCTCAGCCGCACGCTCGAACCGTTGCACCGCGTGCCGCGCGGCGTCCTGCTTGTCCAAACCCATCGACTCCGCGTATCGGTAGTAGAGACGCCCCACCCGGTAGTGCGCCTCGGCCACGCCCGCATCCGCCGCGACGGCGTACCAAGCCAGCGCGGTGTCGTTTCGCTTGTATCCAAACAGCCCTCCCCAATCGTGCTCGTGACTTTCGCCAAGTCGCAACTCGTCCTCGGGGGTGGTCGCGCCGGCGCGAATGTAGATCCGGCCGAGGTAGTCGGCGGCGTCTCCATACTTTTTGGCAAGCGCCGCGCGCCGGAGCCACGCAATGCCCTGCTCGGCGCGCCCGCCCTCGTAGAGTTCCCGGCCAAGGCGATACATCGACTTCCAGTCGCCCCGCTCCGCCCCGACGCGCAGCCAACGCAATCCCGCCGTCCTATCCGGCTCCAGCAGTCCCGCCTCGCGCGCCCCGTCTGCACTGCCCGCCTCGGCGGCCGCCACGAACCAGCGCAAGGCGACGTCGCGGTTCCGCTCCCGGCCGACGCCCGACTTGTGCGCGGCGCCCAACGCGAGTTGCACCGAGACTTCCCCCTGCCCCGCCAACCACTCCACCTGTTCAGGGTGGGTCGTCTTGACGAGGTCTTCGGTGCGATGGAACCAGTAGGCGGACGGCGACACATGGATGGTCCCAATTCGAATCTCCGCGCGCGCCGTCTCGTCGCCGTCCATGGCGCGCCGGTAGAGGGCCGCCGCGTAGACGCGCTCAAGGGGAAGTCCACTCCACCTATGGCCGCCGGGATCGAAAAGGTCCGCCGAAAGATCGAGCCAGCGCAGTTCCCGCGTCGCCCCGGCGGCGCGCAGGTAGCGGCGCGCAAGGTCCATGTCCACCGGCACGCCGCGCCCGCGGGCGAATGCGATACCGAGCGCCCGCAGTCCCGCGCTGTCACCGGCGTCCGCCTTGCGGATCGCGTCGTCCAACAGGTCGCCATCGCGAACCGCCGGCGCGTCGATGGAGGGCGCCGCACACGCGGCCGCCACGACCGCGAGCCAAAGCGCGCCCCACAAAGTCTGCCCCACCATGCCGGTCATTAGAACGACGTCAGGCCACCGTCCGCCGCCCAAGAACTCGACAGCAGATAATCTGCACGAAACTAAACCGTGGGTTAATGCTGGAGGGATAAATATACCACCACATACGTCTATTTGATGTATATTTAGTCCAGCATGCCGACGAGCCCCAGCAAACAGGCGATTGGACTCTTCCGCATGCGCGGCGGCGTCCTGCGCACAAAGGACGCCCTCGCGCTCGGAATCCACCCGCGCACCCTGTACGGACTGCGCGATGCCGGAGTCCTCGATCGAGTCAGCCGCGGCATCTACCGGCTCGCTTCGGAGCCCGACCTCGCACATCCGGACCTCGTCACCGTGGCTCTTCGCGTTCCACGCGCGGTGGTGTGCCTCGTCTCGGCGCTTGCCCACCACGATGCCACGGGCGAGGTACCTCACGAGGTGCAGATCGCGCTTCCGCGCGGGACCAAGTCTCCGCAAATCCAACATCCGCCGATCCGCGTCTTCCGCTTTTCCGGTGCGGCTCTGACAGACGGCGTGGAAGTCGTCAAACTCGACGGCGTGGATGTGCGGATCTACAGCCTGGCGAAGACCGTCGTCGATTGTTTCCGATTCCGCAACAAGCTCGGCACCGATGTCGCGATCGAAGCCCTCGGCGAAGCGATCCGGCACAAGGGTGTTCGGCCGGCCGACATCCTCCGGTACGCCCGACGATCACGAATCGAGAAGGTGATCATCCCCTACCTCGAAGCCACCCGATGAAGAAACCCATCACGAACATGGCGGCATCGGTCCACGCCCGACTACTCAGTCGCGCAAGGAGAGAGAAGCGTCCCTTCAACGAACTGCTCCAGTACTACGCAATGGAGCGCTTCCTCTATCGACTCTCGCGCTCCGCGCACGCCGACCAGTTCGTGCTGAAGGGCGCCTTGATGCTCCAGTGTTGGGGCGGCTCGCTGACTCGCGCGACGAAGGACATCGATCTGCTCGGGTGCGTCACCGCGGGCGTGGACGAGATGATCGAAGTCGTCCGCGATTGCGCGGCGGTTGATGTCGAAGACGATGGCCTTCACTTCGATCCCAAGCTCGTCCGGGGCGAGGAGATCAGGCTGGACGCCAGCTACGACGGAGTCCGCGTCCACTGCGGCGCCCGGCTCGGCAATGCGCGCATCTCGCTTCAGGTAGACATTGGCTTCGGCGACATCATCACGCCGCAAGCGCAGCGAATCGAATACCCGACGCTTCTCGATTTCGACCCTCCCAGCCTGCTCGGATACACGCCCGAGACCACCATCGCAGAGAAGTTCGAGGCCATGGTCGTGCTGGACATGGCAAACACGAGGCTCAAGGACTTCCTCGACGTGTGGATCCTGTCGCAAGCCCGAGAGTTCAGAGGCAAGGTACTCGCCGAAGCCGTCGGGGCGACCTTCCGACGCCGCGGCACGCCCCTGCCCGAGTCAATCCCGACGGCGCTGACGTCGGCGTTTCACTTGGCTGCGGGGAAGCAGGCGCAATGGCAGGCCTACGTTCGAAAGGCTCGGGTCGAGGGCCCGGTGCGGACACTCGAAGAAACCGTCGCCCGGATCGATGCGTTCCTCATGCCCGTCGTGAAAGCGCTGGTTTCGGGAAAGCGCTTCGACTCTGCTTGGCCCCCGAGCGGTCCGTGGGCCGACGTCGAATGACGACGCTCCAGAAGCGGTCGGGTGCGATCGCCGATTCTATCCTCCGGTCGCTTGCTGCAAATCCGCCCGTTCCTCCGCCGGTTCCACCTTCGTTTGCTGCAAAGCATTGCGCCATCCGCTACGTAACCGCGCCAAGCCCGACTGTATTCCTGCGGAAGCAGGCCGAAACAGGAATACCCATGGCACGAAGACCCCGCGACGACGCCGGGCGTTGGTACCACCTCACCAACCGCGGCCTCGCGAAACGCAGAAGTTCGAAGGCGAGCGGGATTTCCGAGCAGTTAGGACGACGAAGACACCACGATTCGCCACACGCTGAGCGCGCGCACGGTGCGCTGGGCGTTCCGCAGGGCAAAGCTGGCGGACGGGACCAGACCGTTCCGGAGAATCAGCCCGGTGCGGCTCGTCGAGAAGGCAGTGATGCTCTGGATCAAGCAGGTCGGTCCACTGCTCGGCCTTTTCAAGCCTGCGAAGCGCGACGCCTGGAACAACCTGAAGGCGGGTCTGCTGCGCACGCTATGTGGCTGCACGCAGCGCGAGATCGGGATGCGGACCGATCGTCACAACTCAACGGTCTGCCGCGACCTGCAGGCACACCGCGGGCTGCTCAGCGAAGTGCCCGACTACGGGAACATGCACGCCCAGATCGCCAACGACGTGGTTAAAACGATGCGCACGACCGCGCGCGTGTCGGCGCGCTGACGAGCGCGCCGAGGGCGTCGCAAGTTCAACTGGCGCGCGACCGTTTTGCGGCAAGCAGCAAACGAACATGGAACCGACCTCCGTCTGTTCCTCAGCGGGCATCGTTACAACCGCGGAATCTAAGCCATCGAACCTGGCCCATCCATGTGTCCGCGCGACCGACAACCGCAGCTCGGTGCTTTGGTGAGTTCTAGCGCACAGCATCGACATATGCACGCATCGTGCTCAATAGTAGCGCGCACGAGATCTGTCACGATCCAGCTCCCACGTTGGTGAGGTTGTGCCCGACGCTGCCTATGAGTCCTGTTAATCGTGCAACTTCAGCGTGAACCGAGCTCGGGTCTGTTTCGCCCCCACGACGAACTTGTGGCGCACCGAGCGGTGAGTCTCTTCGATTCCGTCCCGGACCATTGCGATCACTGAGTATTCGCCAGCCGGCAGCCAAATAGTCATCTCTGCCGGAGTCCACTGTTCTCTGTCGCTACAATCTTCGACGTCGCTGATAAACAGCGTCGCCTGCGCCGGGCGGGACTCATCGGGAAGCCGAACATCAACGTCGACCGGATAGATTGGAATCGCGACGAAATCGATCGATGCGCCAGGGCGAAAGTGATCCACATAAGCCAAGCCGTCCGCGTGGACCAAGTATCCCTTTTTGTACGCCATCACTTGGAGCTCTTCGTCGGCGAGCCCTCGCAATTCGAATTTTCCAGCGACGTCCGTAGTGCTTTCAGCGACCGGAACGAGAGCGGTACGCCAGTACTCTACAAACTCCCTCACCGCCGTGGTCAAGTCTTTCGACGTCGTGATCCTTGCTCTGAGGATCATTCCTTCGACGAGCGGAACACTCCTCCGCGCACGAACGGCCACATCGGGCAGGGGCTCGCCATCTGCGTCCCTGACTCTGCCCCAGACTCGCCCGGTCCCTGTCGGCAACTCGGGCGCGGGGATTGCTTCGAGAAGGGTCGTCAGATCTTGGAGCCCGGCGAGTTCCTGGATATCCGATTGAGGGGGCGTCTCTGCAGACGAGTGCGGCACCCCGCTATCCGGCACGGGAGGCGACGCGTCGGGGTGTGTCACGTGCCCAACCACGAATCCCGCAACCATCGCAATGGCCACCAATATAGCTGTTCGAGCCATCGTACGATTGTATCTCAACCTTAGTGCCAGTCGGTTGTGGAACGCGCAACAGGATCTTGCGTCAATCGTGACGGCTCGCGATCGTTTGGGATGCACCTCGTCCCGCACCTGTTGAGGCGAGTCCGCGCCCTTGCAGCGACGGATCCGTCCAACCGCAGAGAGTGTGACGGAACGCTCACCGACTTCTACACGTTCTTCTCCGAGTCGGGCCACATGCCGACGGCGATACACCAAGGCGACTGGGCCAACCTGCTGGACCCGACGACCCGCGAACTTGGACCGCAACTGGAAATCGTCGCGCGGCGCTGGCGCGAACTCGGCATCCTGGATGCGAGGGTTGCGCGCGGCGATACGACCCTGAGTTTCTATTGCGGCACGGGCTGGCGATCGAGCATCGCCTTCCTCGTCGCGATGTTGCTTGGCCTGCGCGCGAGAAACTACGACCACGGGTACTACGGCTGGTCACGCGGCACGCCCGTCGCTAGACCGTGCGGGGCGGCAACGGAGTCGAAGCGTATGATCTGTGCGTGCTGATCACGCGCGTGACCATCCTGTTTTGCATGCTCGCGGCAGTGGAACTCGCGGCAGTGGCACGTGCGCAGGAGCACTCGGTCGCGGAGATCAAGAGAGAGTACAGGGCGCTGGCCAACCAGAAAGGCAGGCCGGCCCGCGAACGGCGTATCGAGTTGGCGCGCATGCTTGGGACGATTCCAGGTAAAGCGTCGCGCGATGCGCTGCTGCTATTCCTCAGCAGCGAAGAATCGCCCGCCACACGACACGAACTCATGCGCTCGATCGGTGCTGTCGGCGACCGCGGCGCGGTGTCACGGATGACCAAGGCCGCCGGGCACCGAATGAGCGCGGCAACTCGGCTTGCATTGGCGGAGGCACTCGCGCAGACCTCGAGCGCCGATGTGCGCAAGTGGATCCGCGATTCGCTCCTCGCGTCGCGCAGCCGTGACGCACGCCTCGCGGCGGTTGACGCGCTCAGCAGGTTGAACGATCCCGACGCCGCGCCCGCGCTCCGCAAGCTGCTCGACAAGAGTGGCAAGGATCTTCCGATGCAGATGGAGTGCATTCACGCCCTGCGCCAGGATCTGCACGTGCAAAAGCGCATGGCCCGCGCGCAAGAGTGGAAGCTGCGATGGGCCACGGCCAAGGCGCTACGGGAGGCGCACCCGAGCGGTGACTTGCTCAAGTCACTACGCGACGACTCCGTCGGAGCTGTGCGCCGCGCCGCCGGGAACGATGAGGCCAAACACGTCGGGAGCATATTCGGCCTTCCCATTCGCGCGCGGTCGGTGCTGTTCGTACTCGACACGAGTGCTTCGATGAAGGCCCTCGACGCCCCGCCTCAAAGGATCGACACCGCGAAGAGGCAGCTCTTAAAGGCCATTAAGAGCCTCGACCCGTCCGCGCGATTCGGGCTCATGGTGTTCTCCAGCAGCGTGAGCGAATGGGATCTTGGCCCAGTTCTCGCGTCCGCGACATCAAAGACGGAGGCGCGCGCTTGGATCCATCGACGCGCGCTCTGCCGCGGCTACAAGAACATGTTTGGCGCCCTTAGCCGGGCCATCGCGGCCGGCGACAAGTACGACACGGTTGTGCTCATCTCGGACAATGTCCCCAACGCAGGCCGGGTCGAACAGCCAAAGGAGTTCCTTGCCGAAGTCCGTGAGCTGAACCGTTTCGATCAAGTCCGAATCCACACGGTGGCGATCACGTTCGGGAGGCCGAAAATGCTCGAGATAGCGGGTGGTAAACCATCCCCGCGCCGGGCGGAGGAGTTCTTCCGTCTCCTGTCGCAGCAGAATGGCGGGACGATGAAGATCGTCAGCAAGCCATTCTTCGACCTTCGTTGATTTCCGCCCGGCGCGACTGCCTAAAGAACGATGCGCGTCGGGTCGCCGAGCGGGGCGCCGAAAACCTAACGCAATCCTGCCGTCCTATCCGGCTCCAGCAGTCCCGCCTCGCGCGCCCCGTCCGCACTGCCCGCCTGCGCGGCCGCCACGAACCAGCGCAAGGCGACCTCGCGGTTCCGCTCCCGGCCGATTCCCGACTTGTGCGCGGCGCCCAACGCGAGTTGCACCGAGACTTCCCCCTGCCCCGCCAACCACTCCACCTGTTCAGGGTGGGTCGTCTTGACGAGGTCTTCGGTGCGATGGAACCAGTAGGCGGACGGCGACACATGGATGGTCCCAATTCGAATCTCCGCGCGCGCCGTCTCGTCGCCGTCCATGGCGCGCCGGTAGAGGGCCGCCGCGTAGACGCGCTCAAGGGGAAGTCCACTCCACCTATGGCCGCCGGGATCGAAAAGGTCCGCCGAAAGATCGAGCCAGCGCAGTTCCCGCGTCGCCCCGGCGGCGCGCAGGTAGCGGCGCGCAAGGTCCATGTCCACCGGCACGCCGCGCCCGCGGGCGAATGCGATACCGAGCGCCCGCAGTCCCGCGCTGTCACCGGCGTCCGCCTTGCGGATCGCGTCGTCCAACAGGTCGCCATCGCGAACCGCCGGCGCGTCGATGGAGGGCGCCGCACACGCGGCCGCCACAACCGCGATCCAAAGCGCGCCCCACCGAGTCAGCCCCTGCATGCCGGTCATTAGAACGGCGGCGGGTCACCGCCCGCCATGCACTCCATGGAAGATGTGAGGGATCTGCTGGTTTGGGTTCTTCTAACCGCGCGCGCGTGGCTCCCCACCCGCACCGATGGCGACGGACACCCTCATAACCACATCAACAGCAACACGTTACGACTGCCAGCCACCAACCCGGCACCGATTGGCGGAGTTGATAAGGCTCTACCTCCGCATCGGTTCGCAGTCGATGTTGAACTTGTCGATGCGGTACTGCAGCGTGCGCCGGGTCATGCCCAGCATGCGCGCCGCGCGGGTCTGGTTGCCGCGCGTGCGCTCCAGGGCGCGTACAAGCAGTTCGCGCTCGAAATCCTCGAAGGCGATTTCGGAATTCATGAGGCGTTGGATGAGCGTGTCCTCGTGGCCGTTGCCTTCCGCCGCCGGCGCGGCGACGCTGATCGACGGGGCCACATGCAGTTGGGTCGCCTCCAGCGTCGAGCCCTGCCCCATGATCGCGGCGCGCTCGATGACGTTGCGCAGTTCGCGCACGTTGCCGGGCCAGTGGTGTGACAGGAGCAGATCGACCGCCTCCGGGCTGATTCGTGCGATGGTCCGCCCGTTGCGCACACCCGCCTCGCGCGCGAAGTGGTGCGCCAGCAGCATCGCGTCGTCACCGCGCGCACGCAGCGGCGGCACGTCGATCGGCACCACGTTGATGCGGTAGTAGAGATCCTCGCGAAACTGGCCCTCGGCCACGCGCCGCGCCAGGTTCTGGTTGGTCGCGCAGATGACGCGCACGTTGGCGCGGATCGTCTCCGAACCGCCGAGCCGCTCGAACGTGCTCTCCTGCAGCAACCGCAGCAGCTTCACCTGCAGCGCGACCGGCATCTCCCCGATCTCGTCGAGGAACAACGTGCCGCCGTCCGCCTGCTCGAAGCGTCCGATGCGCCGCTGATCCGCGCCCGTGAACGCGCCGCGCTCGTGCCCGAAGAGTTCGTCCTCGAGCAGGTTCTCAGGAATCGCCGCGCAGTTGAGCTTGACCAGCGGCCCGTGGGCGCGCGCCGAACCGTAGTGGATGGCGTCCGCGATCAACTCCTTGCCGGTGCCACTCTCTCCCAGCACCAGCACACTCGCGTCCGTCTTGGCCACGCGCGAGATCTGCTCGCGCAGCGAGGTCATCGCCTCGCTGGTTCCCAGCATGGCGTCGCCACGGTCGCGGTGCAGCAGCGCCGACTTGAGTTCGGCGTTTTCGGCGCGCAGCCGCTTCTCGCGAAAGACGCTGTGGAAGCGGTGCATCAACTCGTCGGCGAAGACGGGCTTCTGCACGAAATCCACGACGCCCTCGCGCACGGCGCCAATGGCCGACTCGATCGTGCCGTGCGCCGTCACGATGATCACCGGCAGTTCCGGCCGGCGCGCCTGGACCTCTCGAAAGAGCTCCATGCCGTCCATGCCCGGCATCTTGAGATCCGTCAGCAACAGGTCGAAGTTCGTCTCGTCGATTTCGCGCAGCGCCTGGCGCCCGCCCTCGGCGACGGAGGTTTGGTAACCCTCCAACTCGAGCACGCGCGCAAGCGTGGTGCCCTGCGCCGGATCGTCATCGACGATGAGGATTCGTTCGCGGTTCGCCATCCATTACTCTCCCGGTTCTCTCTTGGCCTCTGCGATCACCTCGATCCGGCCATCGCGATAGCTTGCTGTGACATCGCCCCCGTGCGCCTGGAAGACCGCCTTGGCCCACGCGAGGCCGCGGCCGATGTCCGTCGGGCGCGTGCGCAGGAAGGGGTCGAACAGGTGCGGCAGGACCGCGCGGTCGAGATCGGGCGCCGAAACGGCGGCCGTCAGTCTCCAATCACTACGCGTGGCAGCGACGTGTATGCGGAAATGGGGCAATTCGGCGCCGTCGGGGCCGCGCGCGCGCTGCCGATCGAGCAGGTCCACGATGGTCTCGACCGCCTCCTCGATCTTGGCCGCGTCCACGCGCGCCTTGGCCGTACCCTCGACCTGCGCCGGCCACGCCGAGGTCGCCGCCCGCTCGCGCAGCAGCGCGCCGATCTCGATGGACTGGAAGCGCAACTCGGCCACCCGCGTAAAACGCGCGAACTCGTCGAGCGTGGCGACGATGTTCTTCGCCTGCGTGCGAGCGGTGGCCAGCGTTTCGACCGATTCGGAATCGCGATGGCGCCGGTCCAGCACCTGCAGGCAGAGCCCCAGCGCGTTGAGCGGGTTCTTGATTTCGTGGTTAATGCCGCTCGCCATCGCGCCCAGCGCCTCGACCCGCTCGGTCTGGAGCGCCTTGCGCCGCCAGCGGTGCGCACCGCGCGTGGCCGCGATTAAAAGGGCGCCCAAAAGAAGGTAGAAAAGGGCAAAGACCGGCGCGAGTTGCAGGGCGGTGCGGCGCACGGCGGACTTCACGAGCGTGCCGCCCTCGGCCCAGTCGCGCGTCACATGCAGATAGACGGATGCCGCCGTCCGGCCGTCCACGCGGACGGGCAGTTGCAAACACCCGACCGGGTCGGACGCGATCTTTTTTTCGGGGTGCTCGTTGAGCGTGCGGATGCCGAATTGCAACGCGCGCCGGCAGGAGTGTGTCTCCTTGCCGCTACCGAACTGGTCGATAATCCCACCGTTGGGGCCGACAACGACCAACTCGCGAACGACGGGGTTATGGGTGGCCGCGGCCACGACCCGGGCGCCGAACGCCGTCAGACCTCCGCCGCCTTCTCCGAACTCCTCGGCGCCCACCTGGTTGACATACTCCTCGAGGCGCTGCTCCACGTACATTCCGTGATGCGCGAGAGCATCGGCGGTCACGCGCATATCGAGCGTCCAGACCACCAAAATCACCGCGCCGGCCAGCGCGAACAGTCCCACGCCGACCGTCCAAGCCACCCAGCGCGGACCAAAAAGGACGGGGTCGGCACCATATCGTGCAGCTTTGGCACTACGCGGAGCGCTCGGGGCGCGCGTGCGGGACCGAAAAGATGATGTAAGCGGTTTCAAGACAATTACTTAGGACAAAAATTCAGAAGCCGATGTCACTCGGACAGCCATTCATAGTACGAATCGCGGGCCAGCAGGTGTCCCGATGCGCGCCACAGCTTGACACCGCGCCGCATCTCACTAGTTTGTAGGTTTGGCCCCGGCTCCCATCGCAGGGACCCGGAGCCAAGCGCGAGGTGGGCTGTGTCCCACTTTTTTTAATGACCTGAGCCCGCGGAAAGGAGCGCCACATGGAGGGTGCCGAGCTACTGCGGATCGTTGACGCGATCCACAGGGAAAAAGAGATCGACCCCGAGACCCTATTTGAGGGTATCGAGTCGGCCCTGCTCACTGCGGCGCGTAAGCAGTACGGGACCGAGGGGGAAATCAACGTCTCCATCGACCGCGATACCGGCCGCATCATGGCCTACGAGGAGACGCCCGACGGGCGCATCGAGATCCCTCTCGACCTCGGACGTATCGCGGCCCAGACCGCCAAACAGGTCATGATCCAGAAGATCCGCGAGGCGGAGCGCGACGTGCTCTTCGATGAGTACGTCAGCGACCTGCACTCGATCGTGACGGGCAACGTGCAGCGCTACGAGGGCGGCACGCTGATCGTGAATCTCGGCAAGTCCGAGGCTATCTTGCCGAAGAGCGAACAGGTGCGCGGCGAAGACTACCGAGTCGGCGACCGCATTCGCGCGTTCGTGCTGGACGTCAAGAAGGCGGGCCAGAAGATCAAGATCATCCTGTCGCGCAGCCATCCCGGCTTCATCGGCAAGCTGTTCGAGCTGGAGGTTCCGGAGTTGCGCGAGAACTTCCTCGCGATCCGCGGCCTCGTGCGTGAGGCGGGCTACAAGACCAAGATGGCGATCATGTCGGTCGACGGCAAGATCGATCCCATCGGCGCCTGCGTCGGCGTCCGCGGCACGCGCATCAAAAACGTGCTCGACGAACTGCGCGGCGAAAAAGTCGATGTCATTCGCTGGAGCGACAGCACCGACGAGTTGATTGCCAACGCGCTCAAGCCGGCGGTGGTCAACTACCTGACGCTCGACTCCGAGAACATGCGCGCCAAGGTCGTCGTGGACGACGATCAGCTCTCGCTCGCGATCGGCAAGCGCGGACAAAACGTCCGGCTCGCCGCGAAGCTCTGCAAGTGGGACATCAGCATCGTCACCGAGACGGAGCTGGCGGCGGGCGAACAGAAAGAACTCGACGACTCGCCGGACCGCATCGGGCGCTTCGACGACGACCTGGAGCTGGGCGGTGCGGGTCTGACCGCCGCCAAGGACTTCGACGATTCCGAGGACACCCAGAGGGGCTAACGCGTGGCAATTCGTCTCTACCATCTTGCGCTCGAAATGCGCGTCCAGAGCAGTGAACTGATGAAGACACTGCGTGGCCGCGGCGTGCAGATCCCGTCGGTCATGACGGTTCTGGACGACGAGAAGGCGGCGCAAGCGCGTCGCGTGGCCACCGGCGAGGAGACGGTTTCCATCCCGTCCGCGCGACGCCCCGGCGACGCCCTCGAGATCAAGCTGCCGCCCCCCGTGGTGCCGGCGCCGGCTCGTCCCGTGCGCCCGGCCGCGAGTGGCCGAGGCGGCGCGCGCGGCGCTCCCGCGCGTCCCGGCGCCCCCGGTCGTCCCGGCTCGGGGCCCCACCAGCCGCGCAAGGGCATCCGCATCTTCCGGCAAAAGGACACGCGCGAACGGCGCACGGTGGACAAGCAGCGCGGCGAGGATCTCTACGCCGGCCGCACGATCCCCGTCGTCGTGCCGATCGCGATCAAGGACTTCAGCCAGCAGATCGGCGTCAAGAGCAACCAGCTGCTCGTCCACCTGATGCGCCAAGGCATCATGGCGACGCAGAACACGAACCTCGACGAGGATACCGTGCTGGTGCTCGCCGATCAGTTCAACCGCACGGTCGAAATCCTGGCGGCGAAAAACGTCGAGGACGAGCTTTCGCAGCTCATCGAGACGACCGACGCGGCCACCGACTCGGCCCAAACCGCCACGCGCCCCCCGGTGGTCGCGGTGCTCGGACACGTCGATCACGGCAAGACGTCGCTGCTCGACTACATCCGCAAGACGCGTGTCACCGCCGGCGAAGCGGGCGGCATCACGCAGCACATCGGTGCGTACACCGTCGACGTGGACGGCGACCCCGACCGCAAGATCACCTTCCTCGACACCCCGGGTCACGAGGCGTTCACCGCCATGCGTGCCCGCGGCGCGAAGGTGACCGACATCGTGATCCTGATCGTGGCGGCGGACGACGGCGTCATGCCGCAGACCGAGGAGGCGCTCAACCACGCGCGCGCCGCCGAGGTGCCGATCATCGTGGCGATCAACAAGTGCGACCTGCCGCAGGCCAACGCCGAAAAGGCGCGCCAGCAGCTTTCCGGCCTCAACCTCGCTCCCGAGGAATGGGGTGGTACGACCGCGATGATCGAGGTCTCCGCGCACAGCGGCGAGGGCATTCCCGAACTGCTCGAGCGGATTTCGCTGGAGGCGGAACTGCTTGACCTCAAGGGCACGCCCAACAAGCCCGCCGAAGGGTTCGTTGTCGAGGCGAGCAAGCAGACCGGCCGCGGCATCGTGGCGACTCTGCTCGTCAAGGACGGCACGCTCAAGCGCGGCGACCTGGTGCTCACCGGCTCCTGCCAGGGGCGCGTCAAGGCGATGACCGACGACACCGGCAAACAGGTCAAGACGGCGCCGCCCAGCACGGCCGTCGAGCTGACGGGCCTCGACGAGGTACCCGAGGCGGGCTGGCGCTTCCAGGTCATCAAGGACAAGAACCTGGCCAAGAAGGTCGCCACCGATCGCCAGCAACGTCAGCGCGAAAGCGACCTCGCCAGCAAGACCGGCTCCCCCATGGAGCGCCTCATGGACCGCTTGGGCGCCACGGACAAACGCGAGCTGCGTCTCGTACTCAAGGCTGACGTGAAGGGCTCGGTCGAGGCGATCCGCGCCAAGCTGGAGAAGCTCTCCAACGACGACGTGAAGATCAAGCTGCTGCACACCGCGGTGGGCGGCATCAACGAGTCGGACATCCTCCTGGCCGAAGCGAGCGGCGCGATGGTGCTCGGGTTCCACGTCGTGGCAGACGCCAAGGCGCGCCAGGCGGCCGACAAGGCCGGCGTCCAGATGCGGCTGTACCAGATCATCTACGAGCTGCTGGCCGACATGAAGGACGCCGTCGAGGGCCTGCTGCCGACGGACATGAAGGAGACGGTCACCGGCCACGCCGAGATCCGCCAGATCTTCGTCTACCGCAAGAGCAAGATCGGTGGCTGCATGGTCACCGACGGCAACGGCCGCCGCGATTCGAAGGTGCGCCTCGTCCGCGACGGGCGCGTCATCTTCGACGATGGCGAACTGGAATCGCTGCGCCGCTTCAAGGATGACGCCAAGGAGGTCCGCGAGGGCTACGAGTGCGGCATCAAGATCGCCGGCTACGAGGACATCAAGGAGGGCGACCTCATCGAGTTCTACGACGTCGAGGAAGTGCGCCGCACCCTCGAGTAGCTGTGTTGCTGGCACGGCACGGTGTCCATGGCACTGCGCCTGACAGCGCCGTAGCGATACGGTGCCGTAGCGATCGCTAACGAACCCAAAGGGGGCTCGCGGGGAACCGCGGCCCCTTTTTTCATAAGCTTGGCGCGTGACCATCGGCGTCCTGCAGATCGACCTCTCCATTCCGGGCGCGCGCTCGCTCAAGGAGAAGCGCAAGGTGGTCAAGTCGATCCTCGACCGCGTGCGCGCGCGCTACAACGTGAGCGCTGCCGAAGTGGACTCGCTCGACCTGCACCAGCGCGCCGGCCTTGCGTTCACGGCGGTGAGCCGCGATTCCGCGTACTTGCAGGGGCAGATGGACACCCTGCTGAGCATGATCCGAACGCATCCCGAAGCGCGGGTCATCGATTTCGAGCTCGAATACCTCTAGCAATTCGGCTTTGGACTTAGGGCTTTGAGCTTTGCGAAACGACCAGTGAGCCCGTTCGGGAACCATGCGCGCAGGGGGCTCGATCGTCGCGGAGCCGGATCTAATCGAGGCCCCTCCTCAGCACATTCGCCAGGTGACGTTCTGGTTGCGGCGCAAAGCTCAAAGCCCAAAGCTCAAAGCCGTTCGCCCCATTCGCTTCCGAATCGCGCCACGGCAGACGATAATGCCTCTCGTAATGCCCGATCCGCGACGAATCCAGCGCCTCGAACAGCTCATCCTGCAAACGCTCGGCCCCACCATCGCCCAGCTTGACGATCCCCGCATGGGGCTTGTGACCGTGACCCGCATCCGTCTCAGCCGGGATCTCTCGGTGGCCCGCGTGAACTGGTCCTGCGTCGGGGACGAAGGCGAGCGCAACCGCAGCGAGCACGCCCTGGAGCACGCTTGCGGCTACCTGCAGTCGATCGTCGCCGGGGCCATGCACACGCGCGTTACGCCGCGCCTCGAATTCCACCACGACGCGTCCATGGAAAACGCGGCCCGCATCAGCGGGATCCTGCACAAACTCGCCGAGGAGCGTGGCGAGCACGAGGAGCCGGAGGAGTCGGAGGAGCCCGAAGAGACGGCCGAGGAAGAGAGCGGCGAGCAGTCCCCTCCCGAGTAGCCCGTCCTCTCGGGGTCGGCTTTGGGCTATGGGCTCTGAGCTTTGGGTCTCGAACTCGGAATCCCAAAGCCCACAGCTCAAAGCCCAAGGCCGATGCCGGATGGGCCTCTCGAACTTGCAGCGGGAGTCGATACCCAAAAAAATAGCCCGGGCTGACGCCCGAGCTTTTTTTGGGGTGAGTAAGGGGATTCGAACCCCCGACCCCTAGAACCACAATCTAGTGCTCTAACCGACTGAGCTATACCCACCGTCGAGTCGCCCGGCGGGGGCCGGGCTAGGTTCTGTCTGAGAACTCCATCGTCGGATCGAGACCGCGCGAGGACAAGCCTCGCGAAGCGGCGCCGACACCGCTGTATTCAACGACCGTACTGCAAGGAGGCGCCGTGAAGCGAGGCGCAGCCGCAGCCGGTCGAATCCAGATGGGGATTTCAGACAGGACCTTAGCTTCAAAATCTAACGTCCCGGGACGGTAGTGCAAGGATAGGTAACTTCTAAAGACCGCGTGTGGGACGGGCGAGACTAGAATAGGCGTCCAACTGTCATGAGGCAGAATTCCATGCGTATTATCCTCGCCCTGTTCATAGCCCTCGTGCCCGCGTGCAACGGCAACATCGGCGACCTTTTCTCGCTTTTCCCGGCGTCCGCGTTCCAGCCGGACCAACCGGACAACCCCGACGGTAGCCTGCCGGGCGGCAGTCTCACGGCCGAGGAAGTCTCCTTCCTGGCGGCGGCCCAGGGCGTCACCGGAGACACCCGGAACATCGCGATTACCGTCCAGGCTGGGCAGTCCATCGCCTTCCTGTCGGCGGGCGCCGTGGGCTTCCACATCGTCGATGTGACGAACCCCGAGAATCTCAATTCGTCGAACCTGCTGGCGACGATCGACGACTCGGTGCTGCTCGACGCCGGCGCCTCCATCGCCGGCGGCCAAGTCGACAATCTCGGCATCGTAGACAACACCTATCTCGTCTGCATCGCGGTCGACAGCGGCGCAGCCAACGCGGTCACCGTGTTCCACATCCCGACCCTGCTCAGCCTCGCGGCGGGGTCATCGAACGACTACTCGACCGCCTTCGTGCAGGGCACCGGCGACATCGCGGTAGACGGGACTCCCGCCGGCAACGCGGGCGGCGTGGACGGCGCCAGTGGCATCTTCCTCGTCGCAACCGGCACCAACCAGTTGGGCGTCGGGCTGATCGCGTCCATCTCCTCGTGGCAGGCGCTGCCCGCCGTCACCTCGACCGATCCGCAGATCGACAACTTCCTCGACGTCGCCATGGCGTTTCCCGTCGCCTATGCGACCGTCGCCTCGGGCGACGACGTGCGGGTTGCGACGCTCGGCATTTCGATCGTCACGCAGGCGGTGACCGTGCAGGGCGATCTCGACGTGCTCACCGGAAGCTTCTCCACGATGGACGGCAACAACGGATCTGCGCCCGGCACTTTCGTTGCGCGACCGGCACTCGACGGCACCGGCAACCTCTATGCATCGGGCCTCAACGACGTGCGCATTTTCTCGCTCACGACGCCCACCGACCCGATCGAGGACAGCATCGCCTTCAACGCGGGCATCTCCATCGGCGGTATCGCCGCCGCGCCCAACGCGCTGGTCACCAGCGACGGTGCCACGCTCCGCTTCTTCGGCGTTCTCCAGGGCATCGTGACGCCGCTCACGCAGCTGCAGGACACGGGACGGCGCTACTTCGACCTCGAGTACTCCGTCATCGCGGCGGGCACGTTCGTGCTGGCATGCGCCGATTCGAACGGTCTGCGCGTGATCCAGCTCGGAGACTTCTCGGACCGGTGATGCGCGCCCACACCGGAACCCTCGCGCTCCTGCTGCTCGTCGCCGTCGCCGGCGCCCAGGAGGACCCGCGCGTCTATCTCAAGCGCGGTATCGAACTGAACGGCGAAGGCAAGCTGGACGAGGCGCTCACCCAGCTGGCCGAGTACCGCAAGCGCGCGCCCGCGGACTGGCGCGGCCATGTCTGGCAGGCGCTCACGCTCCTGCGGCAGGCGGCGGCCGAAAAGGACCCCGCGCGCCGTCGCGCCCTGCTCGAAGAGGCGCTGGCGATGCAGGGCCCGCTCAAGAAACAGGCGGGCATGCGATGGCAGAGTCCGCTGCGCCACTACCTGAACGGCCTCGACGCGAACGTACGCGGCGACCAGAACGGCGCCTACCTCCAACTGCAGAAGGCGCGCGGAGCCAACAAGGAACTGTTCAAGCGCTACGAGGCGATCCAACTCGAGTACCACGTCAGGAAGGCGTTCGCCTTGGCGTCCCTCGAAATCGGGATTTCACTCATCATGCAGGGGGAGTTCGAGCTTGCCGATCCGATCCTCGCGCTCGCTTCCAGCGACCTTCCCGCCGACGACCCCCGACAGCGCCTGATGCGGGCCAACCTCGCGGTCACCAAGGAGGGCATCGGCCAATACGACGCCGCGATCAAGAACCTGCGAATCTGCATCGGGATCGCCAAGAAGACGAACGACGACAACCGCGTCCAGGACTACATCGCGACGATCGCGATGATCCATCTGCACCGCAAGGACACGAAGAAGGCGCGCGCGACGCTGGCGGAACTGCCGGCGGACAGTCGAAATCCGGAAGCACTCGGCGCGCACTGCCGCATCCGGCTGATCGAGACGGAGCGCAACCCCGAACTGCTGTTCGACACGCTCGCCTTCTACCGCAAGGCGATGAAGGGCTACCCGGTCGATCGCGTGCAGAACATCGTCGTCGACTACGGCAAGCTCGTCGTGACCTACATCTCGCGACGCGAGGCGGAAAAGCACAAGCAGCTGATCGAGGAGACGGTGGCGATGGTGGACGCGACGCGCCTGCGCCATCCCGAGTGCCCGGGCGCCTACTGGATCCTGTCGAAGCTCTACGACCTGCTGGGCGACGAAAAACAAGCACTCGCCTTCCAGCGCCTGCACGACCGCAAGAAGGAAGAGTACAAGGCGAAGTTCCGTTTCGACAAGCGCGGTCGCCCGCGTTGCGCCACGACGTCATAAAACCAAGCGCTGCGCGCGTTGTGGGCTTTGAGCTGTGGGCTTTGAGCTTTGCGTCGCGACTAGGCCATCTACACGCGCAAGGATGCCAAGGGGCCTCGAAAGTAACGGGCTGACGCCGCAATCGACCGAGCCCCAACGACGATGGCCATCCCTAACGGCGAGCTGGTTGCGGCGCAAAGCCCAAAGCTCAAAGCCCTAGGCCGATAGCTCACTTCTGCTCGATGGTCGTGACGCGGTCGCGCGCGACCAT
>CBDURV010000002.1:0-27961 GCA_965369495.1 uncultured bacterium | reverse complement strand
CACTGACCCGGCATCGGCCGGAGCAGCGGCATCACCTCCGGCAGGACAATCGGGAGGTCCGACCACTCCAGGTGCGGGGGCGGAGCCACGACTCGAACCCCCGCCTGTTCCAGGCGAGCGCGCGCCTCGCGGCAGCGGAAATACGGATTAACCAGATCGAGGTCGGCCAGCGAGACCGAAACCCCGCGCCCCGCCCAGCGCTGGGCGAGTTGAACGGCCACCTCGGTCTTGCCCGAACCGTAGTTGCCGACAAGCAGCAGCAGACGACCGTCCACGTCCTCGTCGAGGGATCCGGAACCAAGGGTGGGAAGGTCGTCCATGGTGCTTTTGGTTGCGAGGCGGACACCGGTTTTCGTGGGGTGACGCAACCCGCTTCCCTATTGTCGCGCACCGCCAAGAATCCGCCCGCAAGGCCGATTTAGGACCATTCCAACCCCATTTCAACTCGGCGCGACGGACCGCAGTTTCCGGGTGCCCCGGGATTCAGCCGGAATTCGTGTCTGGAGGCTCAGGAAGGGTCCCCCATCGACGCGATAAGACCGGCAATGCACATGCCCAAGATCCTTCGAACCGCTCTCCTGCTCGGAATCGTGGCGGCCACCGCACACGCGGATGTGATCCACCTCGCCGCGAACCAGGGCGACGTGGCGATGCTCAAACTGCTCATCAAGTCCAACCCCGAGTCTCTCGATCGGCCGGGCCCCGGAGGGCTCACGGCTCTCGGGTGCGCGGCGAAACACGACCACAAAGCGGCGGTCATGCTGCTGCTCGACGAGGGGGCGCGCGACACCGCGACCGCCGCCATCCAAGCCGCCGCCGGGGGACATCTGGAACTGCTCAAGGCGATCTGCGAACGGGGCGTCTCCGCGCGCGTGCGGGACAAGCACCGCAGGACGCTTCTCATTCACGCCGCGATCGTGGGGCACGCCGAAATGGTCCGTTACCTCGTCGATGAAAAGAAGCTCGACGTCAACGCGACCGGGCGGTCCGGTCATACGGCTCTCCACGCAGCGGCGGAGAATGGCCACGTCGCCGTCGTGCGGTTGTTGTGCGCGGCCGGCACCAAACTCGATGCGAAGACCTCGTTCCGAAACCGCCAAAAACTCTCAAACAGCATTACCGCGCTCATGATGGCGGCTCGGATCGGTCGGGTTGATTGCGTGCAGGCGCTGCTCACGGCGGGGGCGGCCGTCGATGCGCAGAGTACCTACGAGGAGACCGCGCTGCTCCATGCGGTCTACCGGGGTCACGCCGAAGTCGCCGCGCTGCTCCTGAAACACGAGGCGGACACCTCCCTGGCGGACAAGGACGGTGACGGTCCGCTCACCAACGCGGCCGGCCAGGGCGACCTCGTGCTCACGAAGTTGTTAATCGATGCCGGGGCGGACATCCACGCGGTCAACAGCGAGGGAGTCACCCCGGTCCTCAAGGCGCTTGTCAAGGGCAAGTACGACACGCTGAAGCTGCTCGTCGAGGCGGGCGCGGACCCGAACAGCTCCGCCAAGGGCTCTTCGCTGCTGGCCGGCGCCATCACGAATGGACAAGACGCGCTGGCGTACCTGCTGCTGGAAAAGGGCGCGCGCCCCACCGAGGCGCCCGACCTGACGTACAGCCCGCTCACCCTCGCCCTGAGGAGCAAGAATTTCGCCATGGTGAAGGCACTTGTGGGTCGAGGCGCCGACGTGACGCAGCGCGTGCCCATGCCATCCGGCAACAAGCGCTGCTACACCGCACTGCAGATGGCCGGGCGCGTCAACAGCATGCCCATGGTGCGATCGCTGCTCAAGCACGGCGCCGTGGTGATCAGCCCGAGGGACGCCGAGTTGACGGCGCTGGGCCACGCGGCGTCGAACGGCAACTCCGCGATGGTGAAGTTGCTGCTCGAGAACGGCGCCGACATGGACGCAATCTCGGACCACGGAACACCGCTTATCCGCGCCATCGCAGAGGACCACGCCCATGTCGTGCGCGTGCTGCTCAACGAAGGCGCGAACCCGGAGTTGCGCGAAAAAAAGGGACGCACGCCGATGCACTTCGCGGCGTTGCGGGATTGCGCGGTGGCCGTCCCCTTGCTGATCGAAGCGGGCGCGGATATTGCCCCGACGGTCAAGAATGGCAAGTACAGGATGACGCCACTGTATTACGCGCTGCGGGAGGGCCACGCCGAAGTTGTCGAAGCGCTCGTCAACGCGGGCGCACCGTTCGGTGCGGCGGACAACGGCGGCTTCTGGTTGGTCATGACCGCCCTCTCGTCCCGCGACGTCGATACCGTTCGCCGCTACCTGAAGCTGGTTCCCAAACAGGAGCTCAATTTGCGGGGGAACACGGGCCATACCGCCCTGACAGCGGCTGCCACGCAGCAATCGCTCGCGATGGTGAAGGTGCTCGTGGAAGCGGGCGCCAAGGTGAACGCACGCGTTGAAAAGGGCGGCGCGATGAAGGCGGAGGAAAAGGGCAAGTCGGTGCTCGCGCTCGCGCAGGCGCGCCTCAAGTCCAAGGGCGGCGCCCAGAAGAACCCAGGACTCGCCGAAATGGTCCGCTACCTCAAGTCGAAGGGCGCGAGGTAGCGCCGCTCGACAATCTGTCCGACAATCGGCGTGGGATTGAGCCCGACACCCCGGTGACGCGGGTGTCTGATGATAGGAACAGCGCAGACATGATTATTACGCGAACAATTTCCGCTCTGCTTCTCCTCGTCGTCGCACTCGGATGCGGCTCGGACGAGGACAAACCCGCCAAGCCGGTCGTCGCCAAGCCCGCGGCCGTTGCTCCGCGCGAGGATCCGGGCCTGACCGAGGCGATGGCCGCCGAGTTCGGCGCCGCCACGATGGTGCCGGAAAACTGCGGGTACTTCTCCACCAGCCTGCGCCTCAAGCAGCAGTGGGAGTTGGTGCGCGATAGCGAGGCTATCGCCATGCTGCTCGAACTGCCCACGGTGCAGATGGCCATCGGCCAGTTGATGCGCTCGCCGCAGTGGCTCGAGTTGCAGCAGATGCGCAAACAGGTGCCGCAGGTCCAGACCGGTCTCGACGTGCTGGAGGACGCCTTCTCGCAGGAAGCGTTCCTCTGCCTCGACGAACGCTGGCCCACCTTCGTCACCGCCCTGTCGGCGATCTACCTGCAAATGACCCTCGCAGCGATGGGCAACGATCCGTTCGCCCCGCCCAACGCCGCGGTCGCGGCCACGCTCGAATACGCGGAGGACGTGCGGCTTCCCGGCGTGCTGCTCGGCTTCCGACTGAGCGATCCCGAGCGCGCGCAGAAACTCCTGGCCGAACTGGTGGCCCAGTACGCGAGCGCGGTGCCGCTGCCCATCGCAACGGAGGAGATCGGCGGCGCGACGTTCCACACGCTGCGCCTCGCCGCGCCGATGATTCCCCCGCCGTCGCGCAAGGAGCTGAACGACACGCTCAAGTTGATGAAGGTCCCGGCGGATCGCATCAAGAAGCTCAACATGTGGATCGACAAGCAGACCGTGGCGATCGCCATTGGCGTGCGCGACGACTACCTCCTGATTTCGATCGACGCGGACGCGGCACAGCTCGCGACACTCGGCACGCAGGCTTCGTTGGCGCAGTCGGAGCACTTCGCGCCGCTTCGCAGCTACTTTCAGCCCGGCGTGGTTTCGCTCTCCTACATCCACGAGGCTCTGACCAACTCCGGCAAGATCCCGGTGGCCGACGCGCTCGCGGGAATCGAGGGCGCGCTCGCCTGGACTGGCGCCGACCTTCCGCCCGACTTGCCCGCGCGCCTGCGCAAGGACGCCGCCGGCTTCCTGGAGGATCTCAACAAGGGATTGCCCGAGGCACACGCCGAGCTTTCCATCGCGTTTCTCAACAAGGGGATCGAGTCCTATTCGTTCGGCGCGCGCATGCCCACCATGGATGCGAGCCGTCCGCTCTCGATTCTCTCCTACGCGGGAGCGGCGCCGCTGCTCGCGGTCGCCGGCCGCTCGCTCCCCTCGAAGGAGGCCTATGAACGGCTGAGCCACTGGATCGGCGTGGGCTACGGCTACTTCGAGGACTTTGCCGTCCCGAACATGTCGACGAGCGACCTGAAGCAGTTCCGCGGCTTCGAGGAGACCTTCCTCGCCGTGGCGCAGGACATGCACGAGACGACCCTGAATCAGTTGATCCCGGCGGTCGATGCCTGCCAGGGGCTATTCGTGCTCGGCTCCGGCGGAGAGCTTGCGATGATTCCCGGCGTGCCCGTGGCGCTGCCAAGCCCGCTGCGCTATCCGCAACCCGCCTTCGTCTTCGAGATCAACGACGCCAAGCAACTCACCGCCGCGTTCGCCAGCTACCGCACGTCGATCAACAAGTTCATGGCGCGCATGGCGGAGAACGACCGGGAACTGCTGGACACCCAACTCCCCGCGCCCCAAACGCGCGAGTTCGGCGGCGGGATGCTCTACTCGTATCCCGTGCCGCTACCGCCGCAACTCAAGCTGCTGCCCCACGCGGTGGTGACCAAGGATCGCGCCGTCGTGGCCATCGCGGAAGCGCATTCGAAAGCACTGCTCAAGGCAACGCCGCTTCCCGCCGGAGGCGTCGTGGACCTGAGCGCACCCGCCGGATCCGCCTGCTGGATCGACATCGCCGGCATCACGGCCATGCTCTTCGACGACGCGGAAATCGGTCTCCACGTCATGGCGAGCAGCGGCGAAATCGACCCGCAACAGGCGGAGCTGGTGAAGAGCCATCTGCCCGTCGCGCGCAAGGTGCTCGGCGTACTCAAGAGCTACACGAGCCGCACGTGGATCGAGGGCGACACCGCCGTGACGCATGCGTGGCTGCACGTGGAGGACGCCAAACGGTGACCACGCTGGTCGTCGTCTTGCTGACCGCACTTCCGATGGCCGCCTGCGGTTATCTGGGATGGCGGTTGGGCGGACGGCGATTGGCGGCGAGCATGTGCGGCTTCGCGCTGGCGAGCAGCGTCGGAATCGCGGGAACGCACTTCGGCTGGACCACGCCGTTCGGCCTGCTCACCCCCGCCGTCGCCACGCTGCTCACCGCTGTCGCAACCTGCTGGCTGTCGCTGCGTTGGCTCCCCGCCGGGTCCGGACAGCGCGAACGCTCGTGGGGCGCCGCACTCGGTGCGCTCAGCGGACTGGCGGTTGCGGGCTCGCTCTGGATCGCGGCGGCGCTGGGCGAGGGAGTCGCCGCCGCACCGCACCAGGACGCCCTCACGCCGACGCAAAGCTGGACCCACGCGCTCGTGCGCACCGCCAATCGCGGTTTCGTGCGACACCTTCCGGTGCTCGGTCCGCTGGGCGACGAGGTGGAAGCGACCGTCGCCATCTTGAACGCACCGCTGGAGGCGCGCCGCGAGTTGGCCCAAGGACGTCAGTGGAAGCACCTCGCGAAACTCCCCTCGTATCACGCGCTCGCCCACGACGCGGAGGTTCAGCGCGATCTCGAGTCCATGCGCGACGGAAGCGTGCTCGCCCTCTACCGCCTCCAGCGCAACCCGCACATCGTCGCCTTCATGCGTGAACCGGAAGTGCGCGCCCTGCTACCCGGACTCCGCCCCACCGTGCTCGCACGCGAACTTCACGCCGCGTCCGGACACTAGCGCGTGACGCTGTCGCCCGACGACCTCGTCTACGCCACCGAGTTCGCACCCGAGTCGGGGTCATGGCGCCACGTCGATGGCAGTCTCGAAGGCTCCGTCTGAGAAAACTCCTGTGGCAGGCCCCCCGAATTGGACCCCGGGTTGATTGAGAGCCTTCAGACCGTAAGGCCGGGTAGCCGAGACCCCCATGCCCCTGGCTGCCCCCAAAACGGAGGGGTGTCAGAGCGGTCGATTGAGTCGGTTTTGAAGGGTTCCACCACCCCGCCCACCTGGCGGCCTGATTCGCCCGACAACCGCCATACATACAAGCTCAGTCGGTTGGGTACGGTTGAGTTACGGTTCAATTCGGTGACCAGATGCGTGACCGGGGCCATTCTCCGAACGGTCGATCCCATGGCGGACATCGAAGCGTAGCGAGCACAAGTCTTCTTGGGAAGACGTCGCGCCGGTGCTCCGACCACACCACGTACACTGGCGCAGAGGAATGTGTTCGCATCCGAGAGCCCCGCGGTTCTCACCCATGGGGAAAGATCGATGAAGTCACTGCATCAGTTCCTGTTCGCCGGCGCAGCGCTATTGGCATGCCTCACGGCGGCGAACGCACAGAGCTCGACTCCGGCCTTTCCGGCAACGTGGGTCAACAGTCCGGCATTCACCAATCAACAACTCCGCGGCAAGGTCGTGTTCCTGGTGTTCTACGAGGAGACGTGACCGGGCTGCGTCAGCAAGTGGCCAGGTCTGGTCGCGCGAGCGAAGCAGTTGGAGAATCAGCCTGTTGTCTTTGTCGCGGTCAACTCGGGGAACTCGTCCAGCAGCGTAGAGAGCTACCTGGATCGCGTGAACGTCAAGTGGCCGGCAATCGTCGATAAGAATCGGAAGTTCGAGGCGGCGTGTGGGGTCGGAGAGATCAGCCTTAGGAACATCTGGCAGACGGCAATCATCACGCCGGAGGGCAGGCTCCGACACGGAGCCGTCACCAAGATCGATTACTTCCTGAAGCAGGCGAAGTGGAACATTGACCCGACGGGGATGCCGCACGACCTCAGGCCGGCCTGGCGTGCATTGGAGTTCGGTGACTTGCCTGGTTGCGTCAAGCTCATCAAGCCCGCACGGAAGTTCTTCGACCCGACGAACGCGGCGGTCCAGCGGCTGAAGAACGTCATCGATCCGAGACTCAACGCTCGCTTCAGCGCGGCAGAGAAGCTCGACAAGGACGATCGGTTTACAGAAGCGAACGCCGCCTACCGTTCCATCCTTCGCGACTTCGATGGCTATCCACACGAGGCTGTCAGCAAAGCCACCGTCGCCCTCCAGCGCATCTTGCCGTGGGTACTCCGGGATCTGATCGAGGACCTGGATCAGTCCGAGGAGCCCACGTACCAGATCGTCCACAGCACGATGGAGCGGGTGTTGCGGACCCGCATTCGCGACGCCGACATACTCTTCTCCAAGGCGCAGTACTGGGAGGCGACCAAGGCCTACGAGCGCCTTCTCTTCCACTTCGGCGAGCTCGACACGCCGGCGCTCAAAGACCTGAAGACGGCGCTGCGGAATATCAAGAAGAGGGGTGAGGTAAAGCCCCAGCTCGCGGCGCGGCGGAGCCTGGAGCGAGCGCTCAAGAACCTCAAATCGGACGACCCGAAGAAACAGAAGTCGGGCAAGGCCGCCCTCGTGAAGCTTCGCGATAAGTACCCGGGCACAGAAGCCGCGGACGAGGCGACAAATATCCTGTCCAAGTGAGATCCTGAAGTGACGGCACCAGGTTCATTTGCTGCGCTACGGCGCGATCGACCCACGGTGCCGCATTGGGGTACCGCATTAGGGTCCTGCACGACGCGTATTGCTAGAACGGCAACTTCGCCCTTCTCCGGTATTCTGAAACACTCTTCGCTCGGGCGACGAGTAAGGGTGCATGAGGACAGTGGACGAGCAGCGACTCTGGGCAACGTGGCGCGAAACGCGCGACGAGACGGCGTTCGAGCAACTGGTGCAGCCGCACCTGCCGTTCGCCATCGACCTGGCACGGCGACTCGGCTGCGACGCGCACGACGCCGATGACCTGGCGCAGGAGTCGCTCGCAGCACTGGCAGCCACACGCAATGACCGCCCCACCGAAGTGGGCCTGCGCGCCTGGATCGGGCGGCGCGTTTCACTCGGCGCAAAGACGCTGCGGCGCTCGCGCCGACGGCGTGCCGCGCACGAGGGCTGCGTTCCGCCGCCTTCGGCCGCGACCGCCGTCGCCGAGATTGACAGCCGCGACTCCGTCGATGCGGCACTGGCGCGGTTGGCGCCCGACGAGCGGCAGGCGATCGTGCTGCGCTTCCTGCACGACCTCGAGTACCGCGAGGTCGCGTATGTCCTCGGCATCAGTCCTTTGGCCGCCCGCCTGCGTGTCCATCGTTCGCTCGCCAAGCTGCGCGCGCGACTGGGCCGCAACGCGAGCGCCCTTGTCGCAACCGGCGTGCTGTGGACGGGATCGAAGTCCGCCCACGCGCTCGTCGGAGGAGTGCTGCTCATGAGCAAGTCGATCAAGATCACCGCCGCGGGGATCGTCATTCTCGTCGTCGCGCTGTTGTCGGTCCAGGCGCTGACGCCGGAGCGCGGCGAGGCACGACGAACCACCGACACACGCGTCGTCCTGCCTGGGGCCGAGGCGCCCGAGGAGGCGCAGCCCGATCAGCCCGCGATCGAAGTGCCGAATCTCGATGCGGCCAAGAGTGCGCTCGAATCGGTGCGACGTGGTACCTGGTCCGACTACGACAGCACCCGCGCCGCCGCTCAGCTTTCGCAACAAACCAAGAAGCTGTATGAGCGCATGCAGGCGATTGCCCCCGACAAGAAGACGAAACCGGAGCCGCTGCCCGATTCGACCTCGCGGCTCTACATCGAGAAGCTCATCGCGCGCTACAAGTCGATGGAGGAAGGGCTGCCGCGCATCGACGTGCTGATCAATACGCTGTCGGCGCACCGGCGCTACATCGACCAGACGCACGACCTCGCCTTCCTCCCGTTCTTCGATGGGTTACTGGCGAACGGATCCGAACGGGAGCAGACGACGGTCGCCGGCGCGATTGGCGGACTCCGGTTCAGCGCGGTAATCGACCTGCTATTGCGCGCGGCGCGCCACGAGGCCGCGCCGGTGCGCGCGCAGGCGGTGGGCTCGCTGGCGGAGGTGCGCGGCCACGACGCGCCGCGCGCGCATCGAGCCGTCGTGGATGCGCTCGACGATACCGACGCGAACGTCCGCTGGAGCGCCGCCCTCGCGCTCGAATACACATGCGGCGCACCGCAACACTTGCCTGCACTGCTCGACCAGATCGGCAGGGAGCAGCAGCCGGTTGCGATGCACGCGATGATCTCCGCCGTGCGCACGCTCGACCCGCAGCACGGCGAACACCGCATCGATGACGCTCTGGCCGCTGCACCTGCGCCCGTCCAGTCGGCGGGCCAAAAGGCTAAGACACACGAGCCCGATGCGACCCCCTTTCACGCGCCGACCGCAGCGGGGCGACCGGCCTCTCCGGCCCCCCAAAAAACCGATCCGGAGACCCGCGCATACCTCGAACAGTTGGGCGAAGAGTTGCTCGCCATGCCGGAGGGCGATGCGCGCGAGCAGAAACTGCGGATCTTCACGACGGCGCACGCGGATTACCTGCGGCGCACGAAGGCTGCGGACTTGCTGCCACTGATCCGGCGCCTGATTGATCGCTCGAGCGATGTCGAACAGCGATCTCTCATGAACTCGTTGGGGCGTACCTCCATCAAGGCGATCCTTGATCAGTTGGTTGCATGGACGACCCACACCGATCCCACGGTTCGCGCCGCGGCCGCGCACGGCCTGATTATCGTGAAGGGAAACGAGCAAGACCGAGCGCGCAAGGCGGCGATCGCGCTGCTTGAAGATTCGGCCGTCGCCGTGCGCCGTGAGGTCGCCATGTCGCTGCTGCTCGCGGGAGACCCCGCACTGGCGGATGTCTTGATCGAGCGGCTCGCGCACGAACCCGACTTCACGGTCATCTACTCCATGGTGTTGAGCGCCAAGAGCATGGATCCCAAGTCGCTCGACCGCATCGAAGCGGCGACGGAGCCGATGCAGGCAGAGCAGGCTGTGCTCGTGCGGCGGGCACTGCAGTCGGCGCGGCGCTAGTCAGTCTGGAGCGGCGGGATCTCGGGAACGTCATCTTCCGTCTTACCGTCGCTTAGCGGCAGGCGCTGGTCGTAGAGGTAGGCCCAGCCCAGGATCACGCCGCCGAGGATCATCGAGGTGGTGTCGAATAACTGTGAAACAGGGTTGGTGATGGCGACGCCGACGCCGAGTGGCGTCAGGACGGCGAGAATCAGCCCGCCCAGCAGCAGGAGTCGCCCCTGACGGTGCAGGCGGAACAACGACACGGTGCCGATCACCATCAGTAGCACCGCGCCCAGACCCGTAACGACCGCGCCCCACACCGCGGGCGGCAGATCGCCCTCGAACTGCTGCTCCTGGAACTCGGAAATCGCGGCGGGCATCGAGGAGTCGAAGAGCTCTGCCGCGATCATGGAGAGAATCGATGCGGCCCAGAAAGCGATGATCAGGGCGCGAAACTTTCGAGTGGGGCTCATTGCGAGTCAGAGCCTAACTGTCGCCGGTTTCGATTTCCGACTCTTCGCTCTCTTCTTCCTCTGCGGGTTCTTCCTCTGTGGTGGCGTCCGCCCTGGGGAAGGCCGCGGCCCAGCGCGTGTCCGTGAACTTGGCGGCGGACTTCTCGCGAATGCCGTCGGGCGCCTTGCCGGCCGCTTCCAGCTTGTGGATCTTTGCCAACTGACGCAGCGCCTTGAGACCCACCGCCGCGTCGTCCGCTTCCGGTTCGCCGGCGAGGCGCTTCTTCACGTTCATCAGCACCTTGCGCGATTCGGCGACGTCGTCCGAAGTGCGCGCCAGCTTGAGCGCGCGTTTCAACTCGGCGCCCGCCCATGCGTGCGCCTTGCTCATGAGCTCCGCAAGCTGTTTGCGTTCGGGGCAGCGCCCCGTCGTCTTGACTGCGTCCTTGGCGCCCCTGACGACCGTTTTCCAGTCGCCTTTCGCGGCTGCCTTTTCGGCGCGCTTGACGATGCCGGCCAGCTTCTTGCGCGTCGCCTTGGACGCCTGCAGATAGGGCGTCTTGTCCGCCTTCTCCATGACGTCCTGGAAGTCGCCGGTGTTCTTGAAACCGGAATAGCCTCCGACCCACTTGCCGTCGTGGGTAATGAAGCCGACGAACGGAAGCCCGGTCGCGCCGGGCAGGTTCGCGCGCATGATCTGCTGGACCTCGCGCTCGGGGTTATCGCAGTCGGCGGCGAGCCCAATCGCCAGGTTGCCCATCATCTCCTTGATGTCGCGGCTGGGGAGTACACGCTCAACGAGCGTGCGGCAACGCGGTCATTGCTCGCGCCCGTATTCGATAAATACGAGCTTGCCCTCCTTTTTGGCGACCGCCTGCGCCTCCGCCAGCGTCGTGTACCAGCGGATGACCCCGCCGTCGGCGAAGTGCGGATGCTTGAACTTCTCGGCGTTCCCGGCCATCGCCGCGCCACCACAAAACAGTAGAACCAGTATCGACGTGCGCATGTGCAGCCCCCTTGGCTGCACATACTACGTCTGAACGGCGGGCTAACGATACTGATCTTCGCCCAGCGCCCGACTAGGCACGTGGATGGGCGAGGCCTCGCCGCGGCTCAGGTCGAGTTCCACCGCGCCGCGCGGGCGCGGATCATTCGACAGCCGCACGAGCACCCGCTTGCCCTGCTGGTTGCGCGGCACATCGGTCACCTCGTAGAGCGCGCGCGTGCCGCCCAATCGGCGCACGCGCCGCAGCACGGCAACCGTGCCCGCGGAACCGCTCAGCGCGACCGCGGTGATCTCGCGCGGAACGCTCGGCGCCAGCAGCACTTCGACGTAGCGTTTGTGCATCGGCACGGCGCGCAGCTTCAGCTTGCGCACGGAATCCGGAATCGGCATGCCCCGCGCGACCTCGTAGCCACCGGCCTCGACGCGCACATGCGTCCAATCGGGGAAGGTGAACTCGACGATGCCACGCTTGTCGGTCACGAGCAGGAGCGTGTCATCGCGCGATCGCGCGCCCAGACGGTCGCCCGCCGGCAGCACCCGCACGGCGAACTTCGTCATCGGGCGCCCCATCACATCCTCGATCACGAGGCGTGTACGAACCGGCTTGCTGCGCGCCGGGCCCACGCCCGCCCGCGTCGGCGCCGTCAGCGCCTTGAGAAACGTCACGAGGTCTTTTTTTTCGTCGTCATTCAGTTCGACCGACTTCACGCCGGTCGGCAGGCTGCCGCGACGACCGCCGCGCGCATAGAACGCGACGACATCCTCGAGCGTCGCGAGCGAACCGTCATGCATGTACGGCGCGCGGCGCGACACGTCACGCAGGCTCGGCACCTTGAAACAGCCCAGGTCCTTGCCGACATGCGTCAGTTCGCCGCGACCGCCATCGCCGCCCTTCTGTTGCCCCCCCACGATGAGCAGTCCCGGATAGGCGACGCCGTTGCTGCGATAGCTGCGGTCGGTCATCGCCGCGCGCCCGCTCTCCAACTTGGGCGTGTGGCACTCGGCGCAGTTGGCCTTGCCGCTGAAAAGCGCGTAGCCGCGTCGCTGCGCGGAGGTCAACGCAGCGGGATCGCCGGTGAGGTAGCGGTCCAGCGCGTTGGTGTTCGTCTGGAGCGAATGCACATACGCTTCGACGGCGTCCGCGATCTGCTTGATATTCGGCCGCTCGGTCCCAAACGTCTCCTCAAACGCCTCGCTGTAGTAGCCGAGCAGCATCAAGCGCTCCGCGATCGGCGCGAACGGCGACGCCGTGGCCGACGTGCCCATGTTGCCCATCGTGATCGGCGGCGGAAGCTTGGCCTTCGCCTTCTTGAAGTCCTTAAGGCTCGGTTTGTTCCCGCCCAGCTTGGCTGCCTCGAAAATGCGCTTCCGATTGCGATGCACACTGAACGTCGAAACCCGCCCCGGCACCAGTCGCGCCTCGATCAGGTCGCGCACGGTCTCGAACTCGCCGTCCCAGTGCATGCCGCTGCCGTCCACGAGGTCGGTGAGCGGTTGGCTGTGGCGGCGCATTGGCCCGTCGTGCTCTTCGCTGATCACGCGCGGATCGGAGAAACCGTGCTCGGGCTTATGGCAGGCCGCGCACTCGAAACGGCCCGAGCGACTTACCGCGGGCTCGAAAAAGAGCCGGCGACCAAGCTCGACAAGCTCCGCCTGGGAGGGATCGTCGCCCGCGAACGCAGAAGATGCGCTCAAACAAACGACGACAAACAGACCAATTCGGGGGTATGCCAACCACTGCATGCTAATTGTCGAACGGGGGCGACCGGGCGGATGTTTCGTCCAGCGGCGCTTTTTCGCGGAGTTCATTTCCGATCACTGACCGACACGTTGGTCCAGATGCCCGCCGAACCGGCCAGCGCACCGAGACCGTAGGCGCCATCCATCGCGCGCTGCGGAAACGCGGCCGTGGCGACAAGGTCTTGGCCGATGCGCACTTCGAGCTTCTTGCCGGAGACGCGCGCGCTTAGATCGAACGGTTGGCCCACCGCGATCGCCGCGTGCGGCTTCGACTGCAGACGGTTCCAGCGATTGTCCTTGCTGCTGTACTCGAACAGGGTCGCGCCGACTTCGGCATTGAGCGCGATACAGAGGAACCCGCCATCGCTGCGGTCGAGCAGGACATTGAGCTGCTGCCGCGCGCCCTGTAGCAGCTCCACCCGCGCGCGGAACTCGTACTCCTTCTTGCCAACGCGCTCGGTTCTCCAGGCAATCGCATTGGTGCGCGGGAAGGCGATCTGGACGAAGCCACGGTCGATCGGCGCGAGGCTTCGGTAGACCTCCTCCCAGACCGGCTTGCGCGCGCCGACGGAGCGACGGAAGTCCGCATCGAGCGTTTCGAACTTCTCGGCGCCAAGGCGCTGCGCAACGACCTTCGCCGCGCGCTCCGTGAAGTCGCCCCCACCGCCGAGGCGGCGAATGTCTCCGATCATGCGAATCACGTTGGCGCGGTCCGACTCGTACAGGTAGCGAAAGAAGGCCGCGCGCATGGCGTAGCGCTCGTAGAACTGCAGTTTGCGGGTCTGGTCCAAGAGGATGCCCGTCGCGGGCGGCATGCCTTTGGTCAAGGCGCGCTGCGCCCGCACGGTGCTCATCGAACTGAGCGGCACCTGCTCCCACGCGCCGGGAGCCACCACCGCGAATTTCAGCGTCTGCGCCGCGCCGTCCGTCAACCAGCCCGGGTGGCTGGGGTGGTTCGCCATCGCGTGGTAGCGCACGAGATGCGCAGCCTCGTGAAGCAGCATGACACGGGTGAGGTAGGGCAGGCCGACGCGCGCCAGCACCTCGTTACTCAGTTCGGGTTGCAACGCCACATGCGCGGTCCGGCTGTCTCCGTCCGCAAAGGCCAGATTGCGCTGGAACTTGCCGCCGGAAATCCGCTCGTCCGCCTTCTCGTAGGCGCGCGTGTCGCGGTAGAGGTAGACCTCCAGTTTGGCGTCGAGCGGGCCCGGCTTGAGATCGTAGAGTTCCGCCGCCGGCTTCCAGAGCTTTTCGAGTTGCGCGAGAGCCTGCTTCGCCAGCGCGTCGTCCTTGAAGTCGAGAACGACCGCGAAATGATCGCCCTCCGCGCGCGACGACGGCTCGGCCCGCGCGACGGGCACCAACAGCGAGAGACCACAGAGAAGAATCAGGCGCATGTCGCAATGCTACGAAAACGACACGGGGATGCGGAGTCGGTAGAATCCGCGGTCTTGGACCTACTCATTGTCGTTCCCTCCAACGGCCGCAACGTGACCGGCAACGGGCGTTCGGCCGATCAGTGGTCCCAGTGGCTCGCACACGCCGGCCACGACGTGCGCATTCTCAGCACATACGACGGCGAGGGCGCGGACGCGATGATTGCCCTGCACGCCTCCCTCAATCACGCCGCGGTCAAGTCGTTTCGCGCCGCGCATCCCGAGGCGCCCATCATCGTTGCGCTGACCGGCACGGACATCTATCCGGATCCGGACAAGCGGGCGCTCGGCTCCATGGAGCTGGCCGACCGCATCATCGCGCTCCAGCCCGCCGCGCGGGACAAGGTTCCCGCGGCCCTCCAAAACAAGCTGCGCGTTATCGTGCAGTCGGCCGAGGCGCCCGCATCGAACCGCTCGCTCGACACGTTCGATGTCTGCGTCGTCGGCGGCCTGCGCCCGGTGAAGGATCCGATGCGCGCCGCGGCCGCGTCGAGGCTGCTGCCCGAAGCGTCGCGCATTCGCATTCTGCACGCCGGCCCTCCGCTCGACCCGCGATACATCGAGGAGATCGAGATCGAGCAACGGGACAACCCCCGCTATCGCTGGCTGGGTGCGCTCGATCCCGCCACGGCCCGCCAACTCATCGCCGATAGCCGGTTGCTGGTGGTTTCGTCGCGCAACGAGGGCGGCGCGCGCGTGATCGGCGAGGCGGTCGTCGCGGGCACGCCGATCCTGGCGGCTCGCAACGACGCGTCACGCGCGCTGCTGGGCGAGGATTTCGCCGGGCTGTTCGAATTCGGCGACACGCAGGGACTGGCCGACCTGATGCGGCGCGCGGAAACCGACGCGGCGTTCTGGGAACAACTGCGCGAGCAGGCCGGCAGCGTGGCGGCGCAGTTCGGCCCGGCGCGCGAGCGCGATACGTGGGCCGCATTGATCGAGGAGTTGCGCTGATGGACACCGAAACCGACCTGCTGCGCGAGTTGAACGAGACCGATCGCCGCATTCGCGAGTTGTTTTCCGACCTCGACGATCAACAGCTCAACGTGCCCTGCGAAGGCGGCATCAATCCGCCCATCTGGGAGTTGGGGCACGCGGCGTTTTTCTACGAGTACTTCCTGCTGCGCGAATTGGGAGACGCGACGCCGCGCATGCCGGGCTACGACGAAATCTGGGACTCGTTCCAGATCGCGCACAAGCAGCGCTGGCAGTCGGGCGTCGTACCCAGCAAGCAGTCGACCCTGGACTACTACGCGCGCGTCCTCGACGAGGTGCGCGGGCGCCTCGAGGCGGGTCCGGACGAGCGCGAACGCTACCTGTGCAAGTACGGCATCGGCCACCAGAACATGCACCTCGAGTCGATGGTCTGGTGCCGCCAGACGGTGGGCTACCCCGCCCCGCCTTCGGCCACGACCGAGATGCTGCCGAGCAGTCCTGCGGCGGAGGGCGACGTCACGATCGCGAGCGGCCGCTACCAGCTCGGCATGATCGACGATGGACGCTTCAGCTTCGACAACGAGCGGCCCGGACCGGTCGTAGACCTCGAGTCGTTTCGTATCGCGAAGACGCTCGTTTCCAATCGCGAGTTCCTGCGCTTCGTGGAGGAGGGCGGATACGAGGACGACTCACTCTGGAGTTTTCGCGGACGCGCATGGCTTGTCGAGAAGCGCGCGCAGCACCCGCTCTACTGGCGCCGCACCGGCGACGACGGCTGGGAGGCGCGACGGTTCGATCAGTGGCAGGAACTGTCGCCCGACGCACCGGTCCTGCACGTCAACTGCTGGGAGGCGGAGGCGTACTGCAACTGGGCCGGGCGGCGCCTGCCGACCGAGCACGAATGGGAGGCCGCGGCGCGTGGCGCCGAGGGGCGCATGTTCCCGTGGGGCGACGCGATGGATGCCGCGCGCGTAGACATGGACGCCGGCCACCTCGCTCGCAATTCGGTCGGGAGCATCATCGACGGCGCCACGCCGGAGGGCTGCCTGCAGATGATCGGCACGGCGTGGGAGTGGACGTCGAGCCAGTTCCTCCCCTATGACGGCTTCGCCGTGGACATGTATCCGTTCATGTCCACGCTGCAGTTCGGCGACCATCGCGTCACCAAGGGAGGCTCGTGCGCGACCTCTTCGTGTCTGATTCGGAGCAGCTATCGCCAAGCCTATCTGCCGGACCGACGCGACGCGTTTTGCGGATTCCGCACCTGCGCGCGCTGATACGATCAGTGCATGCGTTGGATTGTGGGGTACGCGCTTTGGGCGTTCGTGTCGGCAGTGCCTGCTCATGCGCAGTCGCCGGCGGAGTCGTCGGCGGCCGCACTCACGACGCGCGGGCGCTCGATCGAGGCGATTCTCGAGTCGGTGCTCTTCCCCGAACAGGACGCCGAGCGCGCGATCATGCTGGTCATCGACCCCTCGCGGTCGCTGCGCAACGCACAGTTTGCGACCAAGTTCGCCAAGGTACTGCGCACGAACAAGTCGCAAAAACTGAGACTGGGCGTCGCCATCATCGGCGCCAAGAAGGGCGACAAGCCGCTGCCGCCCGGGTCGGACTTCAACGACGTCCGAAAACGGGTCTTCGATGCGTTCGGCAATGCGCGCAACGTGCTGCGCGACGTCTATTCGCCGCTGCGCAAGGTCGCCCCGCTCTTCGCGCGCGAGCGCGGGCAGCGCACGATCATTCTGGTCGCCCACCAGAACGGCGACGCCGAGTACAAACTCGAAAAGGTCATCGCGGCGCTCAAGAAGTCGAAGATCCGCGTCGTTGTCATCACGCGCGAAGTGTTGTTGTCGGACGCCTACTGGTATCGCAAGGCGTGGTTCCCGACTACCAAGCCGCCCGTCGGCGCCTACCGCGGAGGTTCCGATGGGGCGTTCGTGGACGTGCCGTGGGGCTGGGTGCATCAGGACAGCCGACTCACCAGCGTCGCGGGCAGCGGCTTCGCGGCGTGGGGGTTGAGCCGCCTGGCATCGGCGACGGGCGGGCGCGTCGAGATCATCTACACGACCCCGCCCTCGCGCCACATCTGCGGCGGACACTTGTTCTGTCGTTTCTGCGACAACGGCGACCACGACCCTCCCACCCAGCGACTGCTCGCGATTCGCCTAAAAGTCGTCGAACCGTCGCTGGAGGCGCGCCGCCTCGTCTGCAAACGCGCGGCCAGCGACCCCTACTACAAGTCGGTGCTGCGCGCGTGGAGCGCCGCGTACAAGGCCGGCCTGATTGTCGAGCGCCCCGCCATGCGGCGCGGCGGCGGCACGCTCGTCCAGGACTGGGATCGCACCCGCCTCTATCCATCCAGCTACATGTCGCGCGTGTCCGACTTCAAGCGCGAAGCGTACGAGGCGAAGCTCAAGGCGCGGACGGCCAACAAGATCGCTGCGAGACTGCGCAAGGCGATCGCCGTGGGCGACAAGACCGGCCGCGGCAGCGACCGCTATCGCGCCATCGCGGAGTTGACCTACGTCATGCTGCGCCTCACGCGCCTCAACCTGCTCTACCTGCGGGAGTTCCTTCGCGATGTCGCGCCGCGGTACGTCAAGCAGGAACCGGTCGAGCCTCCTGAGGTGGCGACACGGAGAATCAACAAGGACGTCGCGGGTTACCACATCTCCTGGTCGACCATCCCGCTCTGTCACGGCGTCGATCCGTTCTTCCATCTCCGGTTGCCCGGCGGCAACGGCCTCGATGTGGAACTGCGCGCGTTCGCCATCGACTACCAGACCTTCCTGAAGCGCAACGCCCACACGCCGTTCACCGTTGCGCTTTCGCACATGGGCATCGCGCGCTACACGTTGGTCACCTTGGGCAAGGGCAACGTCAAGGGCAGCACGGGCCCCGCCAGACAGAACCCCTCCAGCGGCAAGAAGCAGAACACCAGCACGGCGAAGGAGCGCGAACGGGAACGCGGTGAACGCGACGGCGGCAAGTCAGGCGGCGGCTCCGGAACACCTACGAGCGGTGGCTAGGCTCGCGCTGCTGTTCCTCGTTTCGCTGGCGGGTATCGCGCTGGCCGAGGACCAAACCGAACAGCTCGTCGCGGCGCTGGGCAACGGCTCCGACGGCGCCAAATTGGTGGCGGCCAAGGATCCGCGCACCGCGGCGCTGATCGAGTCGGCGCTTCCAAACCTCGCGCCCCAATACCAACGCACTGCGATCCGCGTGCTCGGCGAGTTGCCCGAGCAGCAGGCGCGCCCCGTGCTGCGCCGCCTGCTGACGAACAAGTCGCCGCTCGTGCGGTTGTGCGCCGCGCTCGCCCTGCGCCGCACCAACGTGGGTGGCCTCATCCAGGCCATGACTGCCGCGCTCGACGCGCCCGAGCAGTCGGCGGACGCCTACGAGACGCTGGTGGACGTCATCGTGAAGTTCAATGTGTTCAAGGAGCAAGGACTCGCGCTGGCGCTGATTCGGCCGGAGCGCAGCGAGGCGTTCTTGCTGGCGTTTTTCTCGGACCCGGGCGTCCGCGCGGAAACCGCGGCCATCGAGGTCGCGACGCTGATCGCAACCGACGACAAGCGCCCCGGACCGCGGAGCGTGGCGGCCGCCTACCTCGTGCGCCACAAGCGGTCGCAGTTCGCGGAGCAACTCGGCCAAGCGCTGGGCGCGAAAGGCATGACCGCCGACGACTTCCGCAGAGTGCGCCGGGTCTTTCTCGATGCGAGCGGCGCCAACCCCGCCAAGCGGTCCGAGGTCGCCGTGAACACGATCGCGAGGGCGGTGCGCATGCAGGGGGATGGCGAGACCGTGGCGGCGATGCTCAGCTACTTGCTGTTGGCGAAGTACCCCCGGCTGACCAAGCTCTGCCAGCGAACCGTCGAGCACCCGACCGACGCCGCCGCCCTCGCCGCGTTTCGGATCCTCGGCTACCAAAAGCTGCGTCCGTCCGACGACGCACTGCGGCGGATCGTCAAGAAGGGCCCGGACGGGGCGGCGATCGAGGCGGCACGACTGCTTCTGGTCGTGGACGATCCATCCGGGTTCGACCGCGTATTGCGGTACGTGCAGGCGGGCACGGAACCACGCGCCGGCGCGCTTGCGGTGCTGGGCAGGTTCCGGCGACCGGCAACGGTCGAACCGCTCATCGCCGCATTGAACAGCGTGACGATCGTGGTTCGGGTCGCGGCGGCCGCCGCGCTGCAGCAGACACTCACGACGCTCTTCCCCTATCGCGCCTTCAGGCTGGAGACCGCCGGCTACGCGGCGCGCGGCGACCATTCGAAGCGCGATCAGGCGGTGGCGACGATCCGCGCATGGTGGGAAAAGAACAAGGACGCCGACTGGTAACGCGCGAACACGCCGTAGGAAAAGTTGGAGGCGGTCGGCGAAGCTCCATCCACTGTCCGGCACCCGCCGTCGCGGGCGTCCCCCCGAGTGGGCTGGGAGTTCCCCCATTCCCATCGCAAATGGACTCGGCTGTGCGAGTCGTGCCGCTTCAGCACGACCGCCTCCACCTACTAATCACGACTTTCCGCCCACTCGTCCGCCAGATTATTTCCGAATTGGGCAATTCGTTACCGCTCCGGACCGGAAAACCGGGCTGTGGGCTGTTTTTACAATCCTCTCGCCCAGTCCGGGCGCAGGGGCACGCGGCCCTCGATCGCGTCGTCGAGCGTGCTGAGGAAACGTTCGCGGTCACGCGGCAGGCGGCCTGAAAGCGCCACCCAGTTGCTGGCGTGGTTGGTGCGGAAGATCGCGTCGCGCGGCGTCGCGTCCTCGACAAACCAGCGCGCCTCGCGCAGCAGGCCGTTCACGTCCGGCAACTCGAACTTGCCGCGCTCTTCCAGCGTGGCGATCGGCGTTCCGGGAATGACGGTCAGCGTGAGCAGCGAGACGAAGCGCGGATCCATGGCGGTCGCCAACTCGGCCGACGCGCGCGCGTGCTGCTCGCTGCGCTCAATGCCGCCGGCGCCCAGTAGGAAGATCGCCGAGAGCTTGATGCCCGCCGCATGCGCCTTGCGCGCCGCTTCCGTGTGTTCCGCGGCGGTGGCGCCCTTGGCGATGCCCTTGAGCGTGACGTCGTCGCCCGACTCGGGACCGATGTAAAGCAGCGCGAGTCCCAGTTCGCGCAACCGCGACAGCTCCTCGGGCGTCTTTTCGAGCAGGTTCATCGCGGTCGCGTATGCGCTCACACGGCGCAGGCGCGGAAACGTCTCGCGCAGCGCCTCGAGAATCGTGGTCCAACTGTCGAGATCCAGAATCAGCGCATCGCCGTCCGCCACGAAGACCTTGTCAACATCGGCGCCGTATGTGCGCCCCGCCTCCGCAATGTCCTTCAGCGTTTCGTCCATCGCCCGCACCCGGAACCGCTTGGCGCGATACATGTCGCAGTAGGTGCAGTGGTTCCACGAGCAACCGATGGTCGCCTGCAGGATGTAGCTGTTGGCCTCGCTCGGCGGTCGGTAGATGCTGCCTTCGTAACGCACGGTGGCCTATCGTAGTGGAGTCCAAGTTTCGCGCGAGATGCTGTAGATGGCGTTCGGTGCGCTGTTTTCCCCGCCGATGGCGTAGATGAACTTGCCGACCACGCCCACGCCGAAGCGCTGGCGTGTCTCGGACGCGCTGGCGAACCGCACCCACTCGTGCAACAACGGGTCATAGCGTTCGATCGGGCACCCATCGATGCGGCCGCCGATGGCGTAGATTCGGTCACCCACGACGGCGGTAGCCAGGAACCCGCGCGGCGTCGGCATGGGTGCGACCGCCGCCCACTTGCCGGAGCGCGAATCGAAGCGCTCGACGGTAGCGAGCACGGCGTCCCCGTAGCCCCCCATGGCATACAAGCGCGCGCCGACGATGGCGAGTGCGTGGCCGTGGCGCGGCGTCGGCATCACGGCCGCGGTGCTCCACGCGGCGGTGGGCGCATCGAAGACCTCCACCGCGCCGGTGTTGCCGTCCGATGTGAACCCGCCGACGACATAGAGTCGATTGCCAACGGCTGCCGCGGCGAGCCGGTTGCGCGCCGTCGGCATCGGCGGGCCGCTGGTCCATCGGTCGGTCTCCGGGTCGTAGATCTCGTGCGTCGCCAGCGTGGTGCGGCCGCCCCCCAGGCCCCCCACGACATGCACCTTCCCGTCGAGCACCGCAACGGCGGCGAAGTCGCGCGCCGTCGGCAGGTCGGACACGCGCGACCATGTGTGCGCTTCGACGTCGAAGACATCGACAACCGTCGTCGGATCCCTGCCGTGTGACCCGCCCACGACGTAGAGCTTGCGCCCCACGGTTGCGACGCCGTGGTACGCGCGCTGGACGGGCGTGTACGCGGGCACGGGCGTCGGATCCGGAGCCGGATCGCTCGAACACGCCGCGAGCAGCGCCAACCAGAGCGCGCGCCTCATGATTCCTCAGCGACGGTTAGACCCACCGTGCGCGCGATCTCGCTTACGAATTCGGGCCGATGGGGCACCGTGTAGTAGACGAGCGAGGTGGCAAGGCCATCGCACTGCTCGACCGCTATCGCCATGTCCAGGCGGCCGGCGCCGTCGATCAGCAACACCGGCGTGGCCGCCAGATCGGCCGTGCGGGCACGCAGCCCCTGCTCCTCGCCGACGACATACGCCAGCGAAGTTGCACGGACCTGCTCGCGCCCCCGCTCTTCCGGGAAAGGCGCCCCATCCACGCGCGCCACAGCGTCGGGCGCGAGCAGATCGGCGAGCGCCCCGAGGTCGCGTCGGTTGAACGCGGCCACGAATGCGTCCGCCCACGCCATCAGTCGAGCTTCAATCCGACCTTGAGCGTGACCTGGTACTCGTCGATCTTGCCGTCCTTGATGGCGCCGCGCATCTCGGTGACCTCGAACCAGCTGAGCCCGTGGAGGCTCTCGCCAGCCTTCTTGACGGCGCTCGACGCGGCCTTGGCAAACGAATCGGAGGAGGTGCCGACAATCTCGATCTTCTTGTAGGTAGTAGACATGCCCCGATCGTACGCGCGATCGCGGCGTGGCGCGATACCGTCGGTGCGGAAGCCGTTCCGCACGCAACCGCCCTATCGCCTTGCCAGCAACCCGCTTACGACTGCCCGAAGCGAAAATGGTTCGGGTGGTAGGCTGCGCGGCATGACGACAAATGGCCGGATTCGCTTGCTCGCCGTGGTGCTCCTGGCGGCCCCCTCGTGGGCGCAGGAGACGGAAGACCCCAATCTCTGGCTGGAAGAGATCTTGGGCGAAAAGGCGCTTGCGTGGGTGGAAAAGAACAACGCCGCCGCGAAGGCGAAGTTCACGGCGCACCCGGCGTTCCAGCCGATCTACGACAACACACTCGCGATCCTCAACGCCAAGGACCGCCTCGTGGGCGGCGCGCAGTTCGGCGAACACATCTACAACTTCTGGCGCGACGCTTCGCATCCGCGCGGCATCTACCGCCGCGCGCCAATCGCCAGCTACCTCGCGAACAAGCCGGAGTGGGACGTGCTGCTCGACATCGACGCGCTTGCAAAGAGCGAAGGCAAGAGCTGGGTCTACAAGGGCATGGACCTGCGCTACCCGGACTATGACCGCGGCCTCCTCCGCCTTTCCGACGGCGGCGCCGACGCCGTCACAATCCGTGAGTTCGATCTGACCACCAAGACCTTCGTCGAGGACGGCTTCAAGCTGCCCGAGGCGAAGGGCGGCATGGACTGGGTAGGCAAAGACCACGTCTACGTCCAAACCAACTTCGGCGAGGGCACGCTGACCGACTCCGGCTACGCGCGCATCGTGAAGCTGTGGAAGCGCGGCACGCCGCTCTCGGAAGCGAAGACGCTGCACGAGGGCAAACAGAATTCCGTCTCCGTCGGTGCATGGCGCGCCAACTACCCGGGCGGCGAGCATCTCGACTACGTCTACGAAAGCACCAGCTTCTACACGAGCAACGTCTGGCTGCGCGAAGGCGACAAATTCATCGAGTTCGGCCTCCCCGACACAGCCGAAATCCAGGTCTACTACAAGAAACAGCTCTTCATCGAACTCAAGAAAGACTGGAAAGTGGGCACGCAGACCTATCTCCAAGGCTCGCTGATCAGCATCCCGCTGGCCGACCTGAAAGCGGGCAAGAAGAACTTCAAGCTCGTGATGGCGCCCAGCGAAAGCGTCTCGCTGCAGTCCGTCAAACGCACGAAGAACTACGTAATCGTCCAGGTCATGGACAACGTCCGCGACCGGCTCTACCGCTGCGAACTCAAGGACAGCAAGTGGATCCGCGAGGAGATCAAGTTCGAGGGCAGCGGCACCATTCGCGCCTCCAGCATCGAGAACGACCGGGACAGCTTCTTCGTCACCTACCGCAGCTTCCTGCGTCCGGCCACGCTCTATTCGGTCGATGCCAAGACACTCGAACGCACGGTGCTGCAGCAGGCGCCCGCGCGCTTCGACGGCACGCCCTACGAGTCGCACCAGTACTTCGCCAAGTCGAAGGACGGAACGTCGATTCCCTACTTCATCGTCCACTCCAAAAAGCTGGAGAAAAACGGCAAGAACCGCACGCTGCTCTACGGCTACGGCGGCTTCCGCAGTTCGATGCGCCCCTTCTACCTCTCGTCGATCGGAAAGAACTGGCTGGAGCGCGGCGGCGTCTACGTGCTCGCCAACATCCGCGGCGGAGGCGAATTCGGCCCGCGCTGGCACGCCGCCGCGCTGCGCGAAAACCGGCACAAGGCGTTCGAGGATTTCGAGGCGATCGCCGAGGACCTGATCGCCCGCAAGATCACGTCGCCCAGCTATCTCGCCATCCGCGGCGGCAGCAACGGCGGCCTGCTCGTCGGCGCCTGCTTCACGCGCCGGCCCGAACTCTTCGGCGCGGTCATCTGCCAGGTGCCGCTGCTCGACATGAAGCGCTACAACAAGCTGCTCGCCGGCGCGAGTTGGATGGCGGAGTACGGCAACCCCGACGTGTCGGAGGACTGGGCGTTTATCCGCAACTACTCGCCCTACCACAACGTCAAGAAGGACAAGCGCTACCCGCGCGTCTTCTTCACGACGTCCACGCGCGACGACCGCGTGCACCCCGCGCACGCGCGCAAGATGGTGGCGCGCATGACGGCCATGGGCCACCCCGTCTACTACTACGAAAACACCGAAGGCGGCCACGCGGGCGCAGCCAACGCCAAGCAGCGCGCCTACGCCTCGGCCCTCGCCTGGGTCTACCTGCTGGATCAGTTGGGCCCGGAAAAGTAGCTGGGTCGGCACGCCGCGTGCGAAAACCCTGGCGTAGCCACGAAGACAACGGCAAATGGTCACGCGGGGGTAGCAGTCGTTACCGCCACCGGCCACGGAGACCGACGACCATGCGCGCGCGCAGCCTGATTACCATCCTGATTTCGTTCCTCGTGGCCTGCGGGAGCAGCGGCGGCGACGCGCGACTCAAGTCCAGTTCCGTCCCCGAGCTGCCGGAGGGGACGACAGCGACCCCGCTCGTCTTGGTCGCGGGCATGGCGCAGGTCGATCCGGTCGACCGCCAGGCGCCGGCCGATCTCGACTATGAGCGCGTCGGATTCACCGCGCCGCGCACCGTCTTCGAACTCACTGCGCCCTCCGGCAAGCTGTTCGAGTTCGATGTGCTGTCGCAGGGCGTCGACCTGGCTGGCCCGGTGCGCATCCATGTCGCACACGTCGCCGACAACGGCGCGGCGCCGACGCGTGGCGCCGAAAGCATCACGCGCGCCGGCGTGCTCCTCTCGGGGCCGGGCCAGTCGAGCCTCGGCAATTGGTTCCAGACCGAGGGTGACGGTTTCGCGCGCGCCACCTTCCGCGGCAGCGTCGAAAGCGAGCAGATCTACGCGGTGCGGGTCGAGAGCGAAAACGGCATCGTCGAGGCACTCGTCTGCGTGCGGCCCGGCCCCGAGTCCCCCCTCGTGCTCCCTACGTCGGTCGGCAGCGACTATCCCGACCTGCTCGACACGCGCACCCTCTACAGCAGCCCGTCGCTCGGATTCGGCCTGCCCGTCGTGGCGGTCTCCGGCGACCGGACGAGCGTCGTCGCCTACGAGGGCGATCGCGACAGCGGTGCCGGCGGCCGCTACGAAATGCGCCTGCAGTTCGACCATGTGACCGGTCTCGTCACAGGCGGCGCGCAGCAGGAGACCAGCCCCGACAACGGCAACTGGCGCGACCACGACATAGCGGCGCTCTTCAACGTGCTGGCCGTCGTGCGGGCGGGCCGCGAGGGTGTCGATCTGCGCGTTTCCTTCGACCGCGGCGCGACCTTCGAGCAGGCCGAGACATTTCCGCTCGCCAGTCCGATCGGCCGCACACGCCTCGCCTCCATCGCCATCGCCGCCGACTATTCGCTCGCCGTGAGCTACTGGCGTCCGACGCTGGCAGGCGGCAGCGAACTGGTCGTCATGCGCGGTACGCCCGACGCCACCGCAGCGGACGGCTCGCCAACCCACTTCGCATTCGGAGCGCCGGACATCCTCCACATCGACGACACGCAGGTCGTTCCGCTCATTACCGGTCTTGCCTGGTCGGACGGCGGCGACCTCGTGGTCGGCTACGGATTCACCCGCGCCGTCGTGCTCGACGCGCCGGGCGGACGCGTGCCGCAGTTTGTCTCGTCCCAGACGATCTTTCGCTGCGGCGTGCTGCCGTGGAACGGCGAAGAGTGGATCGACTCGCTCGTCGACTGGTCGGAGCAGCTGTTTTCGCGCGATCCGAGCGTCGCCGTGACCGGCAGCTATCCGGACATGCGCATCCTCTACGCCTACGAGGGCACCGGCGCCGTGATGGTCGCCGAGAGTCGCGACGGCGGCCGCAACTTCTTGGAACCGACGCGCCACGGTCCGCCGACGGCGTACATGCCGACGGTCATGGCGAGCGGTCCGCGGGTGGATCTCTTCTATCTGGCAACAGGCCAAAACGGTACCGAGCTATTTCTCAAGCAGTGGCGCGACTATGCAAACGGGGCGCCGGAAACCTATCGCCTCACCACCGCCGTGCGCGTGGGAATTCGCGAGTACAAGACTCCCTGGCTGCCCGGAAACGAGATTTCACTCAGCGTCGGCAGCGTTCTCATCGTCGAGGCGGACGTCACGCAGGTGGGCAACTTCGGCTACGACGTTGCCCGTGCCGGTGACGAACTTCATGTCGTCGTCGATGAGCACCGCGACCACCGCGTCGTCTCGCTGGGCATCGTGGATGTTCCGCCCGGGAGGCGCGTCAACTTCATCGGCGTGAGCGACTCGAGACCCGACTTCGAGCCCGCGACGCCGCCCATGTTGGCGGAAGGCCTCACCGATCCGGTGCCGGCGCCGGTGGCCGACCACCGCCATCAACTGCGATTGTTGCGCCTGCGGTAGCCGGTGACCGCCAAGAGCACGCCGCTCACGACGAGTGCCGCGCCCAATAGCTTGCCGGGGCCGAGCGTCTCGTAGCCGATGCGGTCCCAGCGCAGCCAATGGTTGTTGAGAGCGACGAGCGCAAACGTGACCACCGGGCCAAGAGTCGTAATGACCGCGACAACCGACGCTTCGATGTGGCGCAGGCTTTCGGCAAACGCCCAGTAGGCGATGATCGTATTGATGCAGAGATAGGCGATCGCAGCCGCCTGCACGCCGTCCGCATGGCGCGCGGCCTCGAACGGGATAGCGGGTGCGATGGCTAAGGCGGAGAGCGCGAAGATCCACATCATCGTGCGGCCCGAGTCGTGTCGCTCGCCCAATCGCTTGTGCGCGGCCGCGTAGACGCCCCACATGAGCGCGGAAAAGATGATGCAGGCGATGCCGGTGGCGAGCGTCCCGCTCTGCTCAAAGGCGCCGCCGCCCGATGCCCACGAGACGAGCACGAGTCCCGCGACTGCCAGCGCCGCGCCCACGAGTTGCCGCCGCCGCGGACGCTCCTTGAGCCAGACGATTCCAAGCAGCAACAGGAAGAGCGGCGCAAGCTGAATCAGCACCTGCGACGTCGCCGCGCCCGCGCGCTCGAGACCGAGCATGTAAAAGGCGTAGTTGCACGCGAGGCCGATCGCCGCGAGGTAGACCAGGCGCGGCGGCGGCGCGAGCAGATCGCGCAACGAGCGACCGTTGCGCCAGCGCATGAGCGCCAGCAGGAAGACGGTGGCGACCCCGAGGCGCAGCACCGAGAGCGACGCGGCGTTCATGCCAGGCAACGCCACCTTGCCGGCGATCGGCACCGTCCCCCACAACACCGAGGTGAGGGTCGCCAGGGAGAGGCCCAGCGCGCGATTGCGGCGGTGCGTACCAGTCACGCGACAGAGACTACGGTCGCTACCAAGGCTCTGTTTCGAAACAGAGCCCAGACGATCCGGTTTGCCGTAACGTGCGTCCTCCCGACCCGCGCGCTAACCTACGGCATGCTTAAGCACGTCGTTCTGATGAAGTTCAAGAAAGACGCGCCGGTCGATTGCGCGCAGGAGGTCATCGCGGCGCTCAAGGCACTGCCGAATCTGATCCCGGAAATCGAGCGCTTGGAGGTGGGCATCGACACCGTGGGCGGCGCGCGCAGCCTCGACCTGGGATTGATCGTGCGCCTGGCCGACAAGGCTGCGCTCCAGCGCTACAACGACCATCACGCGCACCAGCGGGTCGTGGCCGAATGCATCCGCCCCTATCTGGAACGCGCCTTCGTCGTCGACTTTGAATTCTGAGACATAGGCATACTGCCCTAGTCCGCATGATTCATGAGGCGCGGGCGCATCGG
>CBDURV010000001.1:0-29317 GCA_965369495.1 uncultured bacterium | reverse complement strand
CTGATCGGATGCATCGCGGCATTCGCGGTGGCGGACGACCCACTCAAGAAACAGGAGGGGCAAAAGAATCCCAACACGCCTCCGGGCACCCCGCTCAAGAAGATCGACGACAAGGCCTCGGAGGAGGACCAGAAAAAGGCGAAGTGCATCTGCGACGAGCTCAAGACGGAGGCCGAAGGCGGATGTCTGCCGAAAGACATCGTCGATCACGGCAAGGAGCTGAAGAAGAACTGCCACATGGGGCTGGCGTCGACTGAGGAGATTGTCGCGTACATCGACGGGCATCCGATCCACAAGCATCAGACTGTCGAAGACAAGAAGAAATCCACCAGTGCCCCGGCATTCTCGGACCCCTTGAGCTACGTCGGGCACGTCACATTCAACAAGTCGGTCAACGACATCATGTGGACGAACCACTGGCGCAAGAAGACCGTCATCTACGAGGAGATCTATCACAGCCTCAATCACACGTTCAAACCCTTGGACCTACTCGTCATTCTCGCGGGGCCTGAGAACGACCCGGAATTCGACAAGATCCTCTCCTACATACTCGCCTACCACGAGGTCGATGCGAACGCGAAGACGGGTCTGTTCGTAGTCGAGACCGGAGTGCCGGAGGATGAAAAGGAGAAGAAGGAGAAGAAGGCAACGCTGGAGGCGATCAAGAAGTACATGAAGCAGAACCTTGAGGATCTCTGTCCAGCCCTGCAGGTCAAGCCCGGCGGCGGGACCGGCAACGCGGGTTACGACCGGTGGAAGCGCGATTGGCTGAAGAAGCTCAAGGACTGCAAGAAGCGGGGCGAGAAGGACTATAAAAAGCTCTGCGACGAGCTGAACAAGTACAAAGTGAAGTGAGGGCGGGACGTATGCGCAACATCATCTCCATTGCGGCCGTAACCATGAGCGTGGCGTGCGGTTCGAGCGGCGATCCCGTGGACGCCGTGCGAACGCAGAGCCAGGTCGTCCTCACCGAGCCTCCCACGCGGCACATGACGGGCCGCGTCAACGGTTGGCACTGGAGCGCGGACAGCGAGAGTCCCCGCATCCACTTCTATGGACCGGGGGACGACGCGGACGTGGAGCTTGAGGGCGAGTCGATCCTGCTCGTGCATCATCGGACCCTGGGCGAAATCGAGTACCTCGTCGTGGGGGTCCTCGACGGCGACGACCGGTACACGATCTACCGTCTCCACGATTCCACCGAGGACGGCCGTCCGGACTTCGATACGGCGACCGTGCTCCTGAGTTTCTCGGAGCCGTGCTACATCACCTCGGCGTCCATCCTCGAGAACGGCCGCGCGTTCCTGCTCGACCGCCGCTGCCAGGACGTATTGTTGGCGACGGATACGGGCGGGGACGGATGGCCCGACTCGGTCGCGACCGCACCGTTCGCCATGTCGGACAACTTCGCGGCGCTGCTCGAAGCGCGCTCCGTTTCGGCCAGCAGCATTTCGAAGGTCTCCACCACGAGAGTGACAAACGCTTCCGGAATGCTCGGTGGCCTGATCACGCGGACGCACTACGAGGATTCGGACGGAAATGAGAGTGCGGATGCGGAGAGCGTCACCCGCCCCGTCATTGGCACACCCATCCCCGTCGGCAAGCCCTACGACGGGCAGACGTCGGTGTTCGTCTTGGGCCTCGAGGGCTGGACGATCGAGATCCGGCATGTCGATGCCGAGGGAAACGTAGGCGACTCGCTCGGTTCTGGCACGATTGACGCCACCAACGAAGTGGAGATCGAGTTGAGTTCGGCGTTGGTCGAAGGCGACGCTCTGCTCTACAAGCGCGTGGATGCGGGCGCCGGAGACGGTGACCGCATCGCGCTACGGGTCGACAGTGATCGCCCCCAGATCACCGCCACGGACCCCGCGGTATTCACGTCGGGAGCGACGCAGACCCTCGAGGTCGAGGGCTTCCGGTTCGTGACGGGAACGACGTTTCATCTCCGCCGGGGCGACGAAGTCCTCCCGCTGACGGCGATCATCCTGAGCCTCCGCAAGGCGACGGTAACGGTACCGCCCATCGCGCCGGAGAACGCCGGCAACTACCAGATTGTGGCGCTGGGCTCGGGCGAGGAGATAGCCTCCACCGCCGGGCGTGGAGACTCGATCCGCGTCTGCCAACCCGACGATCCCGAATAGTCCACCCGGGGACCGCGGCCACCGGCGGCGGTCTCAGTGCGGCGGCGCTGCAGCTGCAATGCGCTGCATAGCCCTCCATTGTTTCAAAACGTGAGGCAGAATGGGCGCATGCGATGGATGGTGGGGTTGCTCGTTCTGGGGTGCGGGCTTGGACTATGGCTGCTCGGGGCTGAAGACCCCGTTCGGCGGACGCGCCGGGCTTCTGCGCCGGTCGAGCACATCACGGAGCCGCCACGGCATCCCGCCTATCCTGAGCCGATTGACCTGGCGGTGGTCGATCGGGAGCGTGACCTGCACGGCATCATCGTGCGCGCCGCCGATGGCAAGCCGGTTCCGGGCGCCGACGTGCGGGTGCGGTTTTTTCCGCGCCGGTCGGTGCCCCTGCCGCTGGCCGATGACGTCGGCCCGTCGTTTGAGGGTCCCGCGACGATCAGTGCTGTCGATGGTTCCTTTTCCCTCACGCTGGAGCAGGACGCCGTCGTGACCCTCTTCGTTCGCGCCGCGGGGTTCGCACCGGTGACGATGGCCATGCGCCGGGCGGGCGGGCGCGTGCGCGTTGAACTCGGCGCACCGGTCATCTTGACCGTGCATGTCGTCGGCGCTTCGGGCGAGGTGGTCGCGGGCGCCGACGTGCAGTTGGTGCGCCACACGGTTCGCGAGGCACCGCACATCGACCGTCGCGGCACGACCGATGCGGCCGGCAACTGGCGCCTGACCGATCTGCCGCCGGGCATCGTTGCGCAACTTCACGTCGAGCATGCGCGCCATGGCGCCTTCGCCGAACGCAAGCTGGAGCTGCCGGCGTCGGGCGCAAGCGTCTTCGAGGCGCGCTTCAAGCCGGGCAAGCGCGTCTTCGGGCGGGTCATCGAAGAGGTCACGGGCAATCCGATTCCCGGGGCGCGCGTGGGGCGAACAGAAGCGTGGCGGAAGCTTCACGCGCGGACCGACAACAATGGTCGCTATGACCTGATCTGGAATTTGCCCGACCACCAGATCGTGCTCGTTACCGCGCAGGGCTACGGCGCCGAGGCGTCCACGATCGGCGCGAGTGGCGAGGTCAACTTCAAGCTTCGGCGGGGGTTCACGGTGCGCGGAGTGGTTGTCGGGGCCGACGGCCGATCGATCGCCGGGGAGCAGGTGACCGCGGTGGGCCGCGGCCGCAGCACGCGCAGGAGCGTGACGGGACCAATCGGACTCAGCACGAGTTGCGTCGGCCGGACCGGCGCGGATGGGGCGTTCGAAATCGCCGACCTGCGCGCGGCGACGCCGCATACGGTCATTATCGTCGCCGCCGGGTATGGCCGGACGCTGCTCGAGTTCCACCCGCCCAAGCGCGGTCAACCGCCGGAGGTGGACCTCGGGCAGATCGAGCTTCCGCTGGCGCTTTCCATTCGCGGGCGGGTTGTGCAGGGCGGACAACCGGTCGGCGAGCAGCGCTTGGGACTGTCCGGGGCCAATGCCGACCGCGGCCGTCTGCTGGGCAGTGGCCGCGCGAGTGCGATCGTCGCGGGCATGTACGCCTACGCGCGCACCGATGATCTTGGTCGTTTCGAGGTCGGTGGACTTGCCCCCGGGACCTATCACCTGCGTGTGCCGCGGCCCGGTGCGCCACGCTTCGTGAAGCGCATCGTCGTGGGCGCCGTGGACGTCGAGGTGCTGGTGGAGCTACCGCCGGGACGGCCGTTCGTGGTCACGGTGGCGGACGAAAACGGAAAGCCCGTCCCGGGCGCGTACGCATGGGTAACCATGGAGAACGAGACTGCGTTCGCGCAGTTTGACGCGCAGGGACGGGCGCTGTTCCAGTTGCCGGAACCGCCTTCGAGCGTGTCGGTGCGGACCGCGGCTGAAGGCTATCTGACGGTCAGCCGCGATCTCGACGGCGACGAGACCGAGGTGCACCTCGTCATGGCGCGAGGGGTTCCAATTCGCGGCACCGTCGTCACGGCGAAAGGAACGCGCATCGAACGCCCCGTGGTGCGCGCGAGTCGGGGAGGCAAGAAGATCGCCGAGGTGACTGGAAACGCAAACGGAGAGTTCACGCTCTACGTCGCGCCCGGCGGTCCGTGCCGCATCGACTTTCTGGGGGAGGGATCTGTGAGCGGGGGCAGAACAAGCGGCCGCTGGCAGGGGAGCGTCGGTGGAGCGGTACCCGGCGGTGCGCCGGTCAATCTTGTGGTTACAGCTCCCAAGCGCCGCAAGTCAACGGTGACGATCCGCGTCCTGCGCCCCGATGGCACGCCGATCCGTGGCGCCATGGTGAGTCTGTTTGGGCGGACGAACGCCAAGGGCGAGGTGACCACGCATGGACTTCCCAGCCACCCGTGCCCACTGGTCGTGAAGTGGGAAGGCGGAGACCTCGCGGCGCCCAAGGTGAGTTCGTTTGTCCCGAATGGCCAGACGGTCGAAGTGCGCTTTCGCATTGCCGACCCGATTACCGGACGGTTGATGCGCGACGGGCGCCCGGCGCAGGGCGTGACGGTGACCGCGTACCGCGCAGGAGAGAGGAACGCGACCGCTGTTACCAACACCGCGGGGGAGTTCCGGTTGCTCGTCGCCGCCGACGATCGAACGCCCTACAAGCTCCAGTTCCGCACTCGCGCGGCCGAACTCGGATTCCTCGATGACGTGCCTCCCGGCGCCGACAAGCCGGACGTGAAGTGGAGCGAACTCAGCGCGAACTGAGGCCCGGTACCGGGAGTAATTCTCCGAAACTCGTCTGCCAATTTGACCCGCGAGTTTGGAAAACACCCGGTACCGCGATACGGTACCGGATGCCAGCGAATCACCGTCTCGGGGTTCACGATGACGAGGTGTTCTCTCCAGTTCTCCAGGAACTCGCACGCCATCGTCCAGAAAGCGCGGTCCGAATCCGTGAGCTACGGGCGCGACACGCGTTCCGCCCGCTATCGCTCGGCGCTGCGCCGAACGGACTCAATTCGAGACTCGCGTGATCGGTACCGCGGACCGCGTTCCGCGCTCCACCGCCCTAAGCCCAGATCTTCCAGCCTGTTACGATGCCCCCGATGGAAAGTGGTTCGATCTGCGGTTCGATCTGCGTGACTCTGATGTTGCTCGCGGGGGTGGCGCACGGGCAAGTGGATACGGGCAAGTGGGCCATCGCGCTCGGCTCGCGCCGTGCGGACAGGGCGCAAGAGGCCAGCGATGTGTTGCGCTCGTACGGCCCGCGGGCGACCAAGGACGTGCTCAAGGCGTGGAAGAAGATTTCGGTTCCCGGACGCCGCTCCGCGGCCGCGTTACTGGCCGAGTGGAGCAAGGATGCGGCCACCTTCACGAAGCATGGAACGAGCATCATTCGCGTAGCCGGCGACGACGATCCCACCGTTCGCCGCACGCTCGCGCCCGCACTCCTCTACGCGCGATCAAAACACGTTTCCGCACTCTGCCGCCTGCTGATCTCACGACACGCGGACACCCGCGCCGCTGCGGCGGCAGCCCTTGCGAAAGTGGGGCCGCCCAGCTTTGCCGCGCTGGAGAAGTACCTCGACTCCAAGAGCAAGACGCGTCGCGCCGCGGGATATGGTGCGCTGGTCGCATTCGGGCCGAAGGCGGGACGCTATTCCGCGAGGATCCAGGCGGCTTGCGCCGATCCTGAAGCCAGCGTGCGTGGAAACGCTGTGCGGGCGGCGGCGCAGGTTCTGCCAGACAAGCAGATGGTCGTTCGCGTCCTGCTCAAGGCGCTGGAGGATCCGGCGCCGGTGGTGCGCGCGGCCGCGGCCGAGTCGGTGACACCCGTGAGCGATGAGATTTGGCCCGAGTTATTGGCGCGACTCCCGACCACGATCGATGCCATTTCTTTCCTCGCCCCCAAATTGCACGGCACCATCGCCACCGAAGCGGCCAAGGGCAACGCGCCGCTGCTCGAAGCGCTCGCGCGCGTGGACTGGGCCAACACCAAGCAGCAGGGCCTCCCGTTCGACAAACTCGGTTCGCTTGCGACGCACAAGGATCCTGCCGTGCGGCGCGCGTTCTTCGGGCTGCTCGCCTCCACATACTCGAAGGTTCCGAAGGATGTCCTCGGGGGCGTGCCCGCCGCGACCAAGGATGCCGACGAGGGCGTGCGCGCCGCAGTGTATCGGGTTGTCGTGACGCGCTTTCGCTGGTCCGATGCGCAGGAGGCGGACCTTCGGCGAGGTCTAAAGGACGAAAACCCCGCCGTCCGCGCGTACTGCTGGTATCGGCTCTTCCAGGTCGGCAAACCGCGACCGCACATTGACGTGTTCGCTGCGGCCGCGAGCCAAGCGCGCACTCCCGGCGTCATCGAACTCGCCGGGCTTGTGCGGCCGCTCCACCCCGACCTGCTCGAACTGCTCACCGATGTCGCGCGCGACAAGGATCCGCGCGTCGCCAGCGTGGCGGTGCGCGCAATCGCCCGCATCGTGCGCGAGGCGGTGCCCGGCGTGCCGGAGTTGCGCACGGCTCGATTCGCGAAACTCGACACCAAGACCCGCAAGAAAGCGGAGGGCGCTCTCGACTGGCTCACACGGTCTGTGGAGCGCACCGAGGACTGGGCGGCGTGGGACTGCGACAAGTACGGCGGCAACCCCGATTGCGATCTCGGCGTGACGGCGATGGCGCTGCTCGGATACGCGGCGGCAGGTGTGACCGAGCAGCATCCCCGGCACGGCTCGACAGTCTTGGCCGCCTGCCGCTACCTGCAGCGCTGGCAGCAGAAGGACGGCCTCATCGGTGAACGCAAGCACACGCACCACGTGCTGTTGCACGCCATCTCGACCGCCGCGCTGGCCGAACACGCGATCTTGAGCGGCGGCAAGTCGATGAACCGCACGCTTGAACACGCCATCAAGTACCTGCGGAAGGCGCGCAACCCGTCCCTCGCGTGGCGCTACCGGGCGCGACCGGGCGACAATGACACCTTCTGCACCGGCTGGTGTATCTACGCGCTCGTCGCCGCGGAGCACGCGACAGGAATACGCTCGGCGATCGCTCTCCAGGGCGGCATCGACTGGTTCACCAAGATGACCGATCCCGAATTCGGGCAGGTCGGCTACAACGTCGCTGGCGGCAGCCCGGCGTTCCCCATGTTCAAGAAACAACTTGGCACGGACACGATCGAAATCCGCGGACGCACGATCATAGGTCGCGACCGAAGCGTGTATTCCACGACCGCCATCGCCTGTTGGTGCCGCGCCCTGGTCGAGCCGGAAGTTACGAAGGTCGGCTCGACGTACAAGCTCGGGCGCGCGGTCGTACAGGATCGGGAGCCCGGCTGGGACACCGAGAAACGCGACGAGGTCGACTATCTCTACTGGGCGTTCGGCGCGCGCCTGCTTTGCCAGGCTGAGCCCAGCAAAATGGCCCAAAGGTGGCTGCTCCAACTCAACACGATGCTTACGTCGGTCAAGACGCCCGGCTGGGAGCCTATCGGAGCGTGGGGCCCGTACGGCGGCAAGGTTTACACCGTCGGCGCCGGTCTCATGGCGCTGCTCGCACCTATCTACGTCGACCATGGGAAGACCGAAATCGATAAGCTGCGCAAGGTGATCGAGAAGGCGGCCAAGAGCAGGCAGCCGATGGTCGCCGCCGCCGCCGCGAGCGCCAGTCGCTGATCGCGTCCCGGAGCAACTGCGCCCGAATACGGTACCGGGAAGAACTCGTCGAAACTCGTCTGTCGAATTGGCGCGGCTTGCCGGAGCTGTTGGCCCCGGTGCGGGAGGCCAGATCGGTCTTCCCGCGAGTTTCGCAAGAAGACTCCCGGAACCGTACTCGCGAGCGTGATCAACCGCGCCGCACGTGCACGCGTAGATCCACGATCCGGCAACCTTCGCCGGGCGGCAGGGCGAACGCCGGATTGATGTCGAGGTCGTCGATCTCGTCGACCTCGTCCACCAGTCGCGACAGGCGCAGCAACATTTCCTCGAGCGCCGGCTCGTCCGCCGGCGGATGGCCCCGGTAGCCCTCCAAGAGCTTGCGACCGCGAATGCCCTGCACCATCTCGTGTGCGTCCTTGTCGGTCAGGGGCGCCACGCGGAACACCACGTCCCCCAACACCTCGACGTGAATTCCGCCGAGACCGAAGGCAATCAAGGGCCCGAAGACCGGATCCTCGGTCATGCCGGCCATGATCTCGACGCCGCCCGAGAGCATGGGTTGCACCAGCACGCCCTCGAACGCGTCTTCGTGGCCCGCCGTCTCGAGCGCTCCGCGGATGGTGTCGAACGCGTTCCGCACTGCCGCGGCGTCACGCAGATTCAGCTGCACGCCGCCAAGGTCGGTCTTGTGAACCAGGGTGCGGCTGACGAGCTTCGCGACGACCGGCATCCCGAGCGACTCCGCGACGTCGGCCGCCTCGTCGGCCGACGTCGCGACACGCCCCTCCACGAGCGGCAGTCCGCAGGCCGCACCGAGTGCCGCCACCTCGTCGGGCAGCAACCAGCCGTCTCCGCGCTCGGCCAGCACGCGATCGCACACGCCGCGCGCGGCATCCGCGTTGAAATCCTCGAACTCAGGCTCGACGCCCAGGGGTTCACGACGCCACGCCGCGTATTCGGCGACTCGCCCAAGCACACGCGCGGCCGCCTCCGGAAACGCGTAGGACGGCACCCCGCGACGCAGGCGCCGTGCCGGCCCCCTTCCCCCGGCCCCCATCAAACAAGTCAGCACCGGCTTGTGATCGTCTGCGTCGATCTTCGCGAGCACATCGTGCAGGGCATCTTCCACGGAGACGAGATGCGAAGCCTCGATCGGCGCGTGAATCAGAATCAGCGCATCCACTTCGTCTGCCTCGAGCAGCACCTGCACCGCGCGCGCGTACTCCTGCGCACCGGCCCCGGCGATCATGTCGACGGGGTTCGTGGTGCTGGCCTCCTCCGGGAGGAACTCCGCGAGCCGCGCCCGCACGTCCGCGCTCAGTTCCGCGATCTGCATGCCGCGGGACTCAAGGGCGTCCGCGGCCAGGATGCCGGGCCCGCCGGCGTTGGTGAGGATGGCCACCCGGTTGCCTCGCGGCAGAGGCTGGCTCGACAGCACCAACGCGATGTCGAACATTTCCTCCAGCGTCTCCGCCCGCAGCACGCCCGTCTGGCTGAAGAGCGCATCGACCGCGACGTCGCTCTCGGCGAGGGCGGCCGTGTGACTCCCCGCGGCCCGCTTGCCTGCGCGCGTGCGGCCGCTCTTCACTGCGACGATGGGTTTCTCGCGGCCGATGCGCCGAGCGATGCGCGCGAAGCAGCGCGGGTTGCCGAAGGACTCGACGTAGAGCAGGATCACGTCCGTGTGCTCGTCGCCTTCCCAGTAGAGCAACAGATCGTTCGCCGAGACGTCAGCCTTGTTGCCCACGCTCACGAACGTGGAGAGGCCCATGCCGATCTCCTCCGCGGTCGCGAGAATGGCCAGGCCGAGCGCACCGCTCTGCGAACTCATGGCGACGTTGCCGGCCGGCGGGAACGCGGGAGCGAACGTGGCTGCCAAGCGCACCTCGGGGTCGGCGTTGATGAGCCCCATGCAGTTCGGCCCGACCATGCGCATGCCATGGCCGCGCACGCGATCCCGCAGGCGATCCTGGCGCGCCCGTCCCTCTTCGCCCGTCTCCGCGTAGCCTGCGGTGATGACGACCAGCGCGCGGACGCCCGCCGCCGCGCAGTCGTCCACGACGGCATCGACATGCTGCTTGGGGACGAGGACGATGGCGAGATCGACGGGCCCCGGCAATTCGCTTACAGAGGGGTAGCAGGGGATCGCGCCGACGCTGGCCGCCTTCGGGTTCACCGCATAGACGGGACCGTGGAAGCGATTCAGCACGAGGGCGTGCAGCGTGCGGAAGCCGAGGCTGTCCTCGTTGCGGGACGCTCCCACTACGGCGACGGCGCGCGGATGGAAGAAGGGGCGCATCGACGCGGCGGCTGCCAGGCGATCGCGCAGTTCTCCGCGTTCGCGGGCCTCGCCCTGCGGCATGGCAGAGATGTCCACGACGACGAGGCCACGCGCCTGGTCCTCCGCGAGGGGGTAACCGCTGCGCCGCAGCAACTCGAGCAGGCGCTCGTTGCCCTCTGCCACGCGCACGATCAGCCGTCGATGGCCATGGTGTGCGGCGGCCGGTGCGATCCGCTCGACCAGCGCCGTCGCGAGACCAAGCCCGCGGAAGTCCGCATCGACGCCCAGGGCGATCTCGGCTGCGCCGTCGTCAGTGGCGACATAGCTCGCCGATCCGACGACGCGCTCCACGCCGTCGATCGTGCGCAGCGCAAGCACTGTCAATCGGTCATCCGGCCGCTCGCAGTCGCAAAGCTCCTCCACGGTAACGTGCCCCATGGCTCGCTCGCGCAGGGTGCTGTCGCTACCGGCGCGCTGTTCGACGCGGGCCAGAAACTCCCGCATCGCCGGAACGTCTTCGGGCGTACACAGCCGCACACGCACGGTCGTTCCGTCGCGCAGGATGAGGGCGGGGGCATCGGCGGCCATGCGAGTCAGGGTACTCGCCGCGCGCCGCGGATGCTCGTTCGAGAGGAAGTACTAGGAAGTACGGCGTCAGACACAGTTTTTCCGAGTAAGCGCCCTCGGAAGAGGACGCCGGTCGATGCCGTGCATCCAATCCCGGTCCGGATCGACCCGAGATTCGGTACCGGGAGTAATTCTCCGAAACTCGTCTGCCAAATTGACTCGCGAGTTTCGCAGGAAAACACCCGGAAGGTATAGCGGGGTAGGCCGATCGCATCCTTTCTGAAGTCTTCCCACAAGACGGAAAGGAACAACCGACCATGCCCCATACCCAGTATTTCGTTGTAGTCGATTTGCACAAGAGTGTGATTCAGATTCGTGTGCTCGACGCGGAGGAGCGCCATCGGGTCGAGACGCTCGATCTGGGGCTCGCCCTCGTCGCCCATCTGAGCCAGTGGAGCCCCGCTCGATTCGCCGTGGAGGCGGTCGGCTTGAACCGCTGGTTTGTCAACGCCTGCCAAGAACGCGGCTACGACATCGTTGTCGTCGATGCGGCGCGGCTCAATCTGCGGTCCTGCGGCAAGAAGAACGATCGTCGCGACGCGCACGAGATCGCGCGGCGCCTGCGTCTCGGTGATCTCGATCGCTTTGCGAAGACCACTATCCGTCCGACGAGGTGTATGCACTGCGTCAGCTCGAGCGGATCCGGCACGACCTCGTCGGGCAGCGCACGCACCTGAGCAATCGCATCCGCGCGCTGCTGGACGCGTTCAAGGTCGCCCCGCCCAGAGGGCTGCTCTACGCACCCCGCCAGCTAGCGCGCCTGCGGGCGATCTGCCTAGCGGTGCTGGATCTCGACTGCTGCATGGACGCGCTGGTGTTTGCGCTGGAGCAGATGGAGGAGTCGATCCGACGACTGCACAAGCGGATCGTCGAACGCGCCAAAGCGAGCAAGGTTGCCGCGCTGCAGGCGATGATCCCGCAGGTCGGCGCGCAGACCGCGTTGACGCTGGTGGCCGAGCTCGGTGACGTGAGCCGCTTTCGCAACGCGCGCGCGGCGGCGTCCTACAGTGGGCTTGTGCCACGGGTCGCCAACTCGGCAGATACGAGCCACCACGGCCGGATCACCAAGAAGGGCAACAAGGAGCTGCGCTGGATCCTCAACCAGACCGCGGTGCGGCTGATGAGCACGCATCCGCTGGTGCGCAAGTGGGCCGAGCCCTACCGGCGCCGGATGCATGCCAACAACGTGCGGACGACTCTCGCGCGGCGCCTGCTGGTCGGCATCTACATCGTGCTGTCGCGCGGCGAAGTATTCAGCATGGAGCGCTGCCTCGGCAAGGCGTAGCGCGCACGCTCTTCGACATCAAAACAGACTACCCGACCAAGTCGGAACTCAACGGCGAGGCACTTCGATGCGCTACTGGCCTCACAGAGGCCGTCACCTCGGATGAAGGCCCCGCCGACTACTTTCCTGAGCGGGCTCCGCCCAGCTCGACAAGGCGACTGGACAAGACCGACGCGGACGGGCCCACAGGAACGAAATCCAATGCCAGAACTGTCAGGATGAGATCGGCCCTTGCACTTTTCTAAAGGGGTACCGTATCGACGGGAAGCACAGGGTTTCGATCCCGGACAAGGGATCCGAGTTTCGTCACTCGGTGCCGGCCCGGGCGCCGAGAGCGTGCACGATCTGTTTTCGAAGCATCGCGGACTGCATCGTCGCGATCTGCCCGTTGAACTCGCGCCCCACTCCCGCGGCGACTTCGTCCCGGAACTCCGCATTCGGTACCAACAGGAACGACCTGCCGAGCGCGGAGTCGACAATGTTGACCATGGCGCGGGGGCCATCCAGGCTGGCCGCGAGAGTCTCCTTGAAGTCGCGCTCGCGTAGCAGCACCTCAACACCCGGCAGCTCGAGTTGCGCGACGACGAACGCGCCCGTGGCAGCCGTGAACGTCTTGCTCTGCGCCTTCACGGCAGCGCGCAGGTCCGCGAGGATCTCGGACCGGCGCGCCGCCATCTGGCGGGCAATCAGGTCGCGCGGCGGTTCGCAGACGGTCTCGAGGTAGGCGGCGGCCCGCCGATCGCGCTCCGTGGTGACCGATCCATTGAGGCGTTGCGTGTTCGATTGAATCGCCGCGTAGAGAAGGATCGCCGATTCGGGGGATGGGTCGGCCCACGTCTCCCGGAAGCGCTCGAGCACCAGGGTCGCGGCTGCGCCCACGGCTTCGATCTGAAGGCGTGCGTTCGGAAAGTCCGTCGCCGCGCGATGCTGGCGACGGTGGTCGATGACCTCGACGACTGCAATGGGATCGATGCCTTCCGGCAGCCCGGGCAACTCGCTCCCGTCGACGTAGACGAACCGACCCGCCGTACCGATCGCCTCCGGGTCGCGCGAGATCTCCACGTCGCGTTCCTGCAGCACCCAGCGCGCCTCCCCGTCGGGCTCGCCGGCCACCCACGCCAGCGCGTCCTCGCCCGAGCTGCGCAGCAACTCGGCATAGGCCCACGCACACGCAACCCCGTCGAGATCGGGGTTGGTGGACGGGAAAACGAGGGTCGGTTGCGGTGCGGCGCCCGGGTTCACGGGAGGTTCATGCTACAAGGGCGAACGGTCAACCGCGGAGGACGAGGAGATGAGCAGAGACGCGATTTGCATGATTGGAATCGGGGGACGTGGAACCCTGCTGACCTCCATTGTCGGTCCGGATCTCGTTCAGTCTTCCGGGTACGTGATGTGCGTGGACAGCGATCCCGCGCTCCACGAGGCCGAACTTCCGGATGTCGCTTGCCGGGTCGTCCTTCGCGCGGAGGTAAGCGCGGATCGCGACATTTCGCACGCGCGCCGGATCTACGACGATTCGAAGAGCCGGATTCTGGACGAGCTGGACCGGCTCCGGCGCAGCATGGAGGAGGATGGCGCCGTCCCCGCGGTGGTCGCGCTCAGTTCTTCGCCACGGGGCGGAATCAGCAACGGGCTCACGTTCGAGATGGCGCGCGACGTTCGCAACGCCTTTCGCGGGGCCACGGCACCCTATTTGACCTTGCTCGCGATCGTACCCACGTACAACTCGAACTTCGTGGACGTCATCACGAAGAACTCCGCGGTCTACTTCCGCGAACTCGAGCAGGCCCTGGAGAAGAGGGTGTTCGACAGCGCCGTCCTCCTGAGCGAACCCCAACTCCGCAACCCCGCGTATCCGGGAAACCAAGCGGAGTATCGCGAGCGCGCGCGAAGCACGATCAACGCGTATCTCCAAGGCCTTGTCGCCTGCACGCCGGAAGAGCGCGAGCGACTCAGCCCGGGTATCTGCACTCTCGGCTCCTGTCGTCTCGATTCGGATTCACGGGAGCCGCAGGACATCGAAACACGGCACACCCCGCTGTTCGACCGGTACTGGCCGTACGCGCGCATGACGGGCGTCCTCAAGAGCGTGGACGCGGATGACTCCGAGGCGGCGCTGGCGACCGACACGCTCGTCGTTAAGACCCCCGCGGTCGAAAGCGGCGAATGCGTCGCGGTTCTCACGGGGCTTGACAAGCACCCGGAGGTCCGCCGGTTCCTCGAAGTGACAGAAGTGTCGACGATGACCTGCTGGAAGCTCGGCGGGGGGCAACCGTGTCCGAAGGAGATCGCGTACAGCTCAAGAAACATGTTCGTTGCTATGTCGTACAAGCCGGAAATGAACGACATCTACAAGTACGGCATCAAACGCGCGGGTGATGCTTGCGGTTACAAGCCTCAGCGTGCGGACGAAGAGGTCTCCAACGTCGACATCATGTGCAAGGTGTGCCAGATGATGCAGGAAGCGGACTGCGCTGTAGTCGACATCACCCATTGGAGTCCGAGCGTGATGATGGAGCTGGGGCTCGTGTACGGGCGCGGGAAGACGACGGTCCTGCTCAGGAAACGGAGCGAGGCGGTTCCCACGGACCTGAAAGGCATGGAGATGATCGAGTACGACTCCTCGGAGGACGTGTACGAGAAGCTCTCGAACTTCTTGCAGCAACACAAGACGTGATCGAACGGCCATGCGCGCGGATTTCGGCGATCGCGCCCACGAGCAGGGCGACAAGGGCGCGGGCCTGTTCGTCCTGTCCGGCATCCCCGGCGCAAACGTCGCTCCCTACCGTGTGGTCCCGACCGCCGCGTTCGAACAACACCGGGACGCACTGACTCAGAACGGTTGCCAGGCGCTTCCCGAAGATCTCGCCAAGACCGTGGCGGCGGAGTACGCGGCGCTGACGCATGGTCACACGCGCGTACTCGTGCGCGGCTCCCTCTTCACGCGCCGCCCGTCCTGCGGCCAGACGTACTCGCACATGGTCACGTCAGCGAAAGAAGCTGTCGAGGTCGCGCGCCGCGTGTACGCCGCGTTCCTCGAGGCACAACCGCCGTTCGAGGGAAACGACAGCGTCGCGCTGGTGCTTCAGGTACCGACCTTCCACCTCGAACAACTCTCGCCCCAGACCCTGACGGGCAATCTCGCCACATCCGGCAACGAGCTGGTAATAGAATTCTGCGACGCGGAAGACCTGATGCTCGCGCACAAGTGGTGGAACGGCACGGTCGGCGGCCACGTTTCGTGGTGCCTCGACGTCGAGCGCGACAACCCGATCGCGAAAGTCGGCGAAAGGAAGGCTCCCTACTGGGGTGAGATCAACCTTCAAGCATCCTCGGGCTCCGGGCAGTTGCACGCCCAGCGCCACCTCGACACGGTCCGCAGAGTGGTTGAACAGGGCTGGCGCATCCGTGACGTGGCCGGCTTCGACATCGATGTCGAGTGGGTGGCCACCGACCGCCTCTACTGCCATCAACTTCGACCGGTGCAGCACTCCTTCGGCACCTACCGCAAGTCCGGTGAGCTCGTTCGCGAAGAGGACGGCCAACGCTTCGCGAGCGGCGTGGCAGTGTTCGATTCACCGGCGAGCGGCGTGCTGTTCGCGCCGGGATCCGAACAGCCGTCGGAGCCGTTCTTCCTGGTCAGCGAGACCAAGAGGGGCGACCTGCCCCAGCCGAACAGTCCGCTGTGGAACGGGTGCGTGGGGGTCGTGGATCCGTCACTCGGAAGCCGGTTGTCCCACGTGGCCGCCACGCTGGAGTTGCCGTACATCGCGGTGCCGGAGCTGGCGAACCGCGACAACCGAGCCGGACCGTGGACGCTCCGCGAGATCCCACCTCGCGACTGAGGACGGCTCGTTCCGGAATTTCGCGCCTCCTTCGGTTGACCAGGATCTACGTGGTCAGCGCAGCAACGGGAATACGGCGTCAGACACAATTTTTCCGAGTAAGCGCCCTCGGAAGAGGACACCGGTCGATGCCGTGCATCTAATCCCGGTCCGGATCGACCCGAGATTCGGTACCGGGAGTAATTCTCCGAGACTCGTCTGCCAAATTGACTCGCGAGTTTCGCAGGAAAACACCCGGTACCGCGCGCGCGACTACGCCGCGCGCTTGCGGCGGCGCCAGACTAGCGCGCCCGCGACGGCGAGACCGGACAGAACGAGAGTTCCGGGCTCAGGCACCGGGTCCGGAGCGGGTGCCGGCGTGCTCGCCAACTCGAGGTGCCACGCCTGTCCGATCAACCCCGCAGAGCCAAAACTCAGGACATTGCCACTCGTGGTCGCGTCATCGACGGAGTCGAAGAACCTCCAATGTCCCGGCGTGAGCTGAATCGGGAGATAGTGGCGCAGGCCCGGTTTGGCGAGCTCTGCGGGATCCGAAGCCACCCATCGCCCACCCGTCGCGCTAGCGTGAAGTTCAGCCGTGCCGAGAGCGCTGCCGAACTGCATCGAGAAGTCCCATACGAAGTCCGAGCCCGTGTCATAGATGAACTGGGAGTTGAGCGGGTAGCCGTCGAGCTTGAACTCGAAGTCCGAAACAAACGCGTCGTGCAGACTGAACGAAGTCGTGCCCATCGGCGCGTTCGTGACCTCAATGACCCCGACGAGCCGAGCGGCGGGTACGTTGAAGTCGGGGGCTGCAACCAGCTCGTACCGACCGGAAAAGGGATCCGCGAACGCGGATCCGGCAAGGATCAACAGCGCTGTTGCCAGCGTTCCGAACTTGGGCATGAAGAAGAACTCCCGATGGCAGTATCCGACCATTACCCCATCCACGACGGGGCCGTACATACAGCACTGCGATTGGCGCGCGGACATCCACAGGGGACGGGCAAAAAAACCTGGAAGTACGGCGCCAGGCACAATTTTTCCAAGTAAGCGCCCTCGGAAGAGGACACCGGTCGATGCTTACCCGGTCGTCGCGGGCAGTGACGGTCTCGTGGCGCTCCACAACTGCAGCGAACGGACGTGGCACCGAGTTTTAGGGCTGCGGAGTGGTGCTGGGCGGCGGCGGAGGGGGCGGCGACGCGTCTGCGGCGGCCATGGGACCGGGCTTCGAGCCGTTCGGATAGGCCGCGAGCACGCGTTTGGCGCCGGCCGCCGCATTGCCGCGGTCGGTCGCCGCGGTTTCAAGCGCGGGCACGCAGGGCACGATGATCGCCGCTGCGGTGCCGTGGCGTCGGCGGCAATCGTCGCGGGAGAGGAACTCGTGCTTCCCATCGGCCGCGACCGTCAGGTAGCGCTCCCCAGTGCGGTAGATGCGCATGCCGGGCACGCCCTTGCGAGGGATCAGCCGATAGCCCTCGATGGCGACCCGCAAGGGCGCCTCGCTAGTCACGGGAAACGCGCGCACATCCACGACGCCGGGCTCCCGACGCATGACCAGCAGCGGATCGATCAACTTTGTCTGCCGGATCCAGAGATAGGTGCGCCGCGCGGGTTCGGAATCGCGCAGGCGGGCGATCAACGGCGACGCCGTCCCATGCGCTTGCACCTGGCCGCCGACCGCGGCAAACACCGGCGCGAGACGCAGCCTTGCGAAGCCCTCGACGGCGCCCACGTCCTGTTCCGTCCGGAACGTCAGCGTCACCCGCACGAGCTCGATGTCCCCCCAATGACGCAGCACGGTCGTACGCACGTCCCCGCGCACGTAGTTCTTCCCCGTGCGCAATGCGTCGTTCGCGCAATGGCTGCACTTCACCAGCGCACAGAAGCAAAACAACCCCCGCGGTCGCAACCCCGGCGGCACCCCGCCGTTTGGCCCGCGGAATCCTCCCCCGTGGGCAAACACCACACCAGGCACGGTCAACAATGCGAGGAGAGCAAGCGTGAGAGAGCGCATACATCTCCCGAAGGCGAATCCCGTGCCGCGGCAAATCCGCTGAGTTTTCAAGCGCCGCCGTCACCAAGCGGTAGCGGATGGTGGTGCGTTCACCCCGGAGGGATTGGCCAGTGCGCTCCCGGCCAATCGCGGTTCGTCGGGTATTCTCGAAAACCATGTCGCGCCGCGTCGTTGGGGTTGTGTTGATCGGCGTCGTCGCCGCCGTCGCCGCCAGGTGGATCGGCGCGGGGCGCGAGTCGGGCTCCAGACGGTCCGGCGGCGCGCGCACGGTCGCGGATTCGCCTACGGACGGGAAGCGAGTCTTGGCGCGCGATGCGAAGGCCTTTCGCACCTTGTGGGCCGCTGCGGGCGAGGAGCGGCGGAGACGGATGGTCGCGGAGATCGTCGCGGCGGGCAGCCAGGCCGACAGCCTGATAGACGACCTGCTTCAGTCCGTCGAGAAGGCTGAGTGGGGTGAAGAAGCGCTCTATCGCGCGTTGGGACCGTGCGCGCTGGATGCGCTAGTCGCCCTCGCGCTTTTGGAGAAGCTGGACCAAGAGCGGCGGGAGGCGGCTTTCAACTTGGTCATCGCGGTCGCGGAGGGGGCGGTCGAATGCGAATTCCTGGCGCGTTGCATCCACCATCGGGATGCAGGGCTGCGCAATGACGCCGCGGACCACATCGCGGCCAATGCGCCGCACGATTTCTCGGCCGACATGCCGCTTCGGCGTGCGCTCTGTCGCGCGGTCGCGAATCCCGACGAGGAAGACACTCCACAGCGGCTTCCGCCCGGTGTGCAGCTTTGGGGTCCGTCGTCTACCGCGGGCATCATCTGGGACGCGCTCAACAGTACGCTCGACGTCGAGGGGCACGACCTACGCACGCTGCTACGCGATCCGGATCCCGACGTTCAAGCCGGGGCGCTCCTGGTCGTCTATAGCTGGTTCGGGTCCGGCGCCCCGCCCGACGACCCGGACGCGAGCGACCAATACCGACGCGCGCGGGGTGATGGGCTGGTTGCGGATCTTCTGCCCCTCTTGGCAGACGATGACGCGCGCGTCCGTGCCGGAGCACTGCATGAACTGCGGTACTTGGCAGGCGATGAGATCCCGGTTCCGATGCGGGCCGTTCTCGATCGCTTGGCCGATCGCGACGAGGATGATCAGGTGCGCGCGGCTGCGGCTGCGACACGCGCGAGTGTTCCTGCGGACGCAATCCGGGATCTGCTGCCGTTCGCGAACGACGAGCCAGCCGCGGTTCGCGCGGCAGCAATGGCCGGGATTGGTGTCCATCAGCGCGCGGCGCCTCCGGATGCGTCACTGGCGCAACTCTTCGGCGCCGCGCTGACGGATCCCGACGCGCGCGTGCGGGCGGCGGGAGCCTCCGCGCTCGGCTACCACGCCGCGCGACCGGGGTCGCCGTGGCGCGACGGATTGCTCGCGGGGTTGGAGGACCCCGAAGAAGCGGTGCGATTGGCATGTGTGCGCGCCTTGCATCAACGCGGCGCGCCCGCCGTGGAGGCGGCTCGACACCTCGAGCGATGGGTGGAGACGGGCTCACGGATGGAGCAGTACGTCGCTCTTAACTTCCTCATGGATCTTGAGCAGCGTCCGGCCTCCCGGAAGGTCGCAATGCTGGCACTGATGCGGCGTGCGGACGAGCGATTCCACCTCGCGCTCCTGCGTGCGCTCGGCCGCCAGCCGGGAATCCATGAGGGAGTGCGCGATGTCGCGCTCGAATCGACGAAAGACGACGCCCCCTTGGTGCGCCTGGCTGCATGCGAACTTCTCATGCGGCGATTCGTTATGCGGCCGGACGCGCGGAGCGCGCTTCGCGAGGCGCTATCCGACTCCGATGACCGCGTCGCGTCCTACGCCGTCGAGCAGTGCACGGCGCAGGGCTTCGCACTAACCGCCGCGATCGCCGCGGGTCTGCGGCTGTTCCGGGACCGCAACACGCGGGCCGAGTCGCGCGACCGAGCGGTCCGGGCGCTTGCGCGCCAGCACGCCCGTGACGGTGCGGCAATCGGCGCGGCGCTCGTGGACTGGAATCCGAAGCTGGGGACGGCGTGGAGCGCGGAAGAGCGGCGGGCGCTGGAGGCGGCTCTTGCGCGCGCGCAAGCAGCACCTCCCCGTTGACTGCCAATCACCCGAGATTCGGTACCGTATCGATGTTACCGGTAGAGCCACGGTTCCCAGCTCGGCAGTGTGTCCGGAATCTTGACTGTGGATTCCGGGAAGAGCTCGAGGATCTGTGACGCCAGTTCGACGCTCGATCGTGTGTTCATACGGATGAGCTCGGGGAGGAGCGCCTGCGCAGCGCGACGCCGGGCAGGGACTTCGCGCACGTACCGCTCGATGCCGCCATTCTCGCCGTAGCCCTCGAACGCCTGCCGGGCTCGCCGCATGAGGTATGCCGAGAATTGCGACTCGCTCATTCCGTCGCGCTCCCGCAGGAACTTCTCGACGGTTTGCTCGACAGTCCAATCCACGTAGTCTGGCGCACCTCGCAACGAGATTAGATCGTGGATGGCATCTCGAACGGCGGCAGATTCCGACTCGCCGTCCGGTTCGAGCTCCAGACGGACCATGGTTAGCACCATTCGAGTAGCGGGCGCGGAGTCCAGGACGATGCAGCGGTCGAGCGCGGCAATCAGCTTGCGAGCCAGCGCAGTGTTATCGATGCCCAGGTACGGCACGTAAATGTCGTCGAGGGCGAGCTCCGGCAGTGTTTCGGTGCTCCAACGGTCGAGATACTCAATCAGTGTGAGGATTCGCTCCTCCGATTCGTCCGCTCCGTCCAGGTACGCGCCCCAGAGCTCCGTGGCCACCATCGGTCCCATGGTCGGCAGTACTTCGAGGATTTCGGCCCCGCGCCCAGCTTCGATTGCAGCCTTTGCGGCCGCCTTGCACTCGTCGTGAATCGGGGAGGACAGCGCCGCGCGCACGAGCTTGGGCGAGACCTTGATGGCAGCCGCCCGCAGGTTCGGCGGGACGTGCGGCCACGCGGCGAGCACCACGCGTTGAAGGTCCTCTACAGCTGCGTCGCCGTGTCGGAGGAGAAGAACCGCAGCGGCGCAGCGCACCTGTGGATCGTGATCTTTGATCCAGGCCTGCGTGCGCGTGAGCACCGGCGGGGCGGGACCATCCGCAGCTGCGGCAAGAGCTTGGAGTGATGCGGCCCGCCAGCGCGGGTGGTCGAGATACCCAACGAGTGTGCTGCGAATCGGTGTGAGGTTCACGCTTTCGCCCGACAATGCGTCTACGGTGACGCGTCGCAGGATGGGGGACCCGAATGTGCGCACGAGCTCGGCTGCGATGGCGCCGGGAATCTCGTCCAAGTGGCGCGCGGCCATCACTCCATTCAGCCGCAGCGTCGGTTGGTCCGATCGCAGAAGGTGAAGAATGCGAGCGTGCAGTTGCGCACTGTCGCCGTCCGAGACACTGCTGAGCAGAGCATCGAACAGGACGGCGGTGTCGCTCTCGTCGTCAGGAGCCTCGGTTGAAGTGGCATCGACTCGTTTGGTGATCCGATCCATCAAGAGGTCGCCCAAGTCGCGCCGCGTATCTTTTGGAGCCGACGCGATGCGTCGAACCTCGGGATCGCGATCCTGCTGTAGCACATCTCGCGGCGCATCCAGATTGCGGCAGCCTGCGAGAGTGGCGCGCACCAAGACAGAATCACTCGTCGCGAGCTTGTCGAGCGTCCCGAACGGCAGGTCCATCTCGGCTTCCAACCGGTCCGCGGCGGCGATGGCCACCGCACGCTCCGCGGGATCGGTTGACAACATCCGCGACTGCACCAGCGCGGGAACTTCGACCGCGAACGGGCGCGGCACGCATCCTTCGACGGCAAGCTGACCGAGGGCGAAGCGACGAACGTCGGAATCTTCGTGGTCCAGTGCTGCGACGAGCATCGGACCTCGTTCCGTCTTGCTCTCGGGGCGAAGCGCGGTCAGCCATTCACTCGCAACGTGCGGTTCGCGGAGCCATGCACGCTCGTCTTCTACCTTGTCGTGGCGTGAAACGTATTCGGAGCCAAGGAGCGCGAGCAGGACCGGCGCTACACCCGCCCCGGTGGTGAGTCCTTCGATGACAAGATCGTGCTCGACTCGAACCGCCCAGACGATCTCCGTCGGCGCCGTGCTCGCTGCGCCGAAACGGGTCCAGGACAGCGCGAGCCCTTCACCTTTCCGCATGCGTGCGCGCCCCGTGATACCACCGTCAAACTGATGCGCTCGCATGGCGTCCACCAGTTGCGCGCGCGCCCGAGTCGCCTGCTCCGCCGATGAGAGCCGCCATACGCGCAACAAGATGTTGGTGCGTTCGAGCGGTCCGCTGAACGGCCGACCGTGGATCAATACGCCGCCGCGACATCCACTCCAGGGGGCGTCATCGAGCGCGATGCCGGCGTGCTCAAGCCGGTTGTGCAGATCGGCGCGCACGATCGGTCGATGCCCCCAGCGGCGCAACATCGGAATGTGCAGGATCGGACGCGCGCGGTTGGCCAGGAAGCGCTTGACCCACGAATCGAGGTCGCGCGCCACATCGCGCGGGTGCGCGATCCAGTGATCCGGTTGCTCGATGCTCCAAACGTCACGTGGCGGATTTTCGAAGAGGCGCCGCCAGATGTCCCTACCCCCGCCGGCCTCGTGAACGCGTTCAACAAATGCGAGTCCGCGCGCGTAGGCCCACTCGTGAATTTGCTGGGCGGAGACTGTGCCCGGCGAATTCGCAGGGTTGACGCGCCGTTCCTCCTTGCCCGTTGCGATTGTCTCCCACGAGGGTTCGATTCCCAGTCGACGTGCGACGAGACGTGATAAGAACTCCGCGGACCCCTCGACGATCGCGGCGCGCGCCACGAGCGCTTCGCTCGTATCGCTCGTGGTGTGGTCTCCGGCCAGCCCGAACTGCTGGTCTTGCCAGACGTGGACCAGCTCGTGTGCGATAACGACGTCGAGCACCGCGCTAAGCTCCGCGGTCTTCAACTCCTCAAAGCAAGCCGGGAATATCTGAACCGTCCGCGTGGTCGAGTCGTAGCGTCCCAGATACCCCAGCCAGCGCGCCGCGCGCACGGCCAGCTCGATGTTCGCGCCCATTCTGTGATAGTCGGCGGATCGGGGATCGAAGAAGTTCGGGTCCTGCTCAAGCGCTGCGCGCGTTCCCTCCACGCGGTCGTCGGCAACAACGATCCGGATGTCCGCGACTTCCACAGGATCGCCGACAATTTTGCCGAGTACGCCCGCGATTCGGACCAACCGTTCGCGAAGCGAGTCGGGAGTGAACGGGTCATCCGCGTCGGTGTACGGAATCTCGAGCGGGACTACGCGGTACTCGGGACCGCGTGCTTTCCACAACAGCGTGGCCAAGAGGCCGAGAGCCACAAGACGTCCCAGGATGCGCATCTCGAACGAAAATACACGGTTTACGGTTCGGGTATTCGCCCCTTCCCCGTGCCCCTTCCCCCCAAATGAGTCCGTACCACGTTCATTTGCTGTGAGATTCGGTACCGGGTCGTTCGCGCTTCCTAGCCTTCGATCTTCTTGATCGCCGTTTCGACCGTCGTGGCCCGCAGTTCGCCACCGCCCAGGCCCAGACCGGAATCGACGCCGTTGGGCAGCGTCTTGAGCATCGTGCGCAACTTCGGCAACGCCGCTTTGGCGGCCGGCCCGAACTCGCCCAATGCCTGTATGGCGTCACGCCGCACATACTCCTGGTCCGAATCCAGAAGCTCGATGATCTCCGGAATGTAGCCGCGCGCAGGCTCACCGATCTTGGCCAGCAGCGTCGCCGCGTCGCCGCGATCCCACCTGCTGCCGTTCTTGAGTGTGTCCGCAAGAACCGGCAGCAACTTCAGCCGCGGATAGCGAAGCTTCCAGAGTGCCTCCGCCGCCTTGAACGCGAAGCGACGATCTTCCGAGTTCAGCCCACGCACCAGGGCCGGCTTGGCGGCTCCCGCTACCGAACCCATCTCCGCCAACGCGTCCGCGGCGGCGTCGCGCAACTTCGGGTCGTCCAGCATCGGGATGATCCGGCCAACCGACTCTTTGGCACCGGCGCCGTAATCCCCCAGTCCGTTCAACGCGGCGAGCTGTACACGCACCGACTTGTCGTCCAGGAGCCCTATCAGCTTCGGAACGGCGCGACCGCTTGCGCTGACGTATTTGTCAACGCGCCGGGCGGCGCGCGCGCGAACGTTGGTCTCCTCGTCATCGAGTGCGCGCAGCATGAGGTCCGCTATGCGCGTGCCTTTTACGGAGTAGTGGATCAGGCCGAGCGCAGCCTCGCGGACGCGGCCGTCCGGCGAGGCGAAGAGCGTCTCAATCGCGTCGAAAGAAATGTCCTTTTCCGCATCGAGTTCCTCAAGCGCCTCGCATGCCGCCAACTGAACCAGGTGCGACTCGTCCGTGAGGAACGGCTTGAGCATCTCGATTCGCTTCGGCTTGGGATCGTCGTCTTCCGCGCGCAGCCGGCAGTACGCCTCGCGCACCTCCCAGTCGTGGTCCTTGGCGAAACGAACGAGGTCGTGTCCCGCTGCGGCCATTGCGCGCATGACCACGAGGCGCACACCCGGATCGGCGTCCGCGGCCGCACCCAGGAGCGCCGTCTCGAGGTCCGGCCGCGCCTCGATCAGGCGGGCGAGGTTGCGCACTGCACGCCAGCGTACCGTCACGTCGGCGTGCGACAGGCTGGTCTGCATCTCGGCGATCGCCTGTGCTCGCTCCATCCCGCTCCACGGTGACGGTTTGGCCAACAGTGAGGCCAGGCGGGGAAGCATGCGCACCATCCGCTCGCGATCCCCGTCCGGCGCGACGACGTCCACGAAGATGTAGCCGTCCGCGAACAGCCCCCGCTTGAGCTTGATCGTGTTGCCCCCCGACTCGACTCTGAGCTGCAGGAACTTGCCCGCGACGCCGGCCACGTCCTCTTCCGACACGATGCGCAACGTGGTCGCGCCGTCGGCGAACAGCTTCACCCGCGCGCGCGCGTCGATCAGCGACGCTTCCATCAGGGCGCGGGCGGCGCGCGGGCTTCGGCACAACACGACGCCGACGATGTGCCGCGCGCCAATAACCCCGGCGCCGCGCACGACGTCATCGATGGCGCGCTGCGCAACGGGTCCGCCGGCGGAGAGCGCGACGCGTAGCGCCCCGTGCATCATCGGTACGACCTGCGGCGGCTGTTTTTCGAACTCCCCGAGATAGCGACGAAGCTGGCGGATCGCGCGATCCAGATCGACCTCGGGTTCCGGCGTCGGGTGAAGGTACTGCCCCTCGCGCTCCACCGCCCGCGTCGAGCTGGGGGGCTCCGTGAACAGCAGCTCAACCGCAGCCGGGCGCCCCAGTTCCGCAATCACCTCGTCCCACAGACGCAGCCCCTGTGCATAGGTGAAGCTCGTCACCGCTTGCGTCAGCTGCATCTGCTGACGCGCGGCCGGGTCGGTCGTGGAATCCGGCACCTCGGTCTGGGTCCTCTCCAGAAGTTCGAACGCCTCGCTGATCCCGCGCCGCTGCGCGACCGCGCGCGTCACCAGCTGGGCATGTCCCTCGAGCACCGCGCTGCGCGCGAGCAACGCATCCAGGCTCCTGGGCGTTCCGATGAACGTCTCCAGCTTGTAGCGGCGCTCCTGCCAGACATGCACCAGCTCATGGATCAAGATGATGTCGAGCCCGTCCGGCGACTGGATCCCCGCCCACTCCGGCGTGATGTCCGCGATGCGCTTGAAATTCTCGGGGCAGACGTGCAACGCCGCTCCCGTCATTGCGACCTTGGCGAGTAGGGCGGACGAGTATGCCTGCGCTTCGAGTTCGCACTGCTTCTTCAGGGTTGCGCCGCGCAAGCCGCCCTCAATTTCAGAGTAGGTGCGCTCCAACTCCGGCTGCAACAGCTTCGCCATGTCTTTCGGGGTCGAAATTGTCACATCCACGGAGCCGATCGTGTCGCCGAGCTCGGCTTCGACATCGGCACGCAGCAGTTCGACGCGCGCCGCGACGGCGTCCTCGGAGAAGTCGGCCTGCGGCGTCCGCTTTGTCGCGCTGCTCTTATCGCAAGCGCCGAACAGGAACGGAATCAGGAGCAAGGCAAGTGCACGGTTTCCCACGCGCGGATTGTAGGGTCGTTCCGCGTGGCGCAGTGGCAAACCGAGCCGGATAAAAGCCACGCCGGTTTTTCGGCCCTGGAACTACTGCGCCAGGCACGATTCTTCCGAGTACGCGCCCTCGGAAGAGGACACCGGTCGATGCTCGCCCGGTCGCGGGCCGTGACGGCCTCGTGAGATCCGGTACCGGGAGTAAGTCTCCGAAACTCGTCTGCCAAGTTGACTCGCGAGTTTCGCAGGAAAACACCCGGTACCGTATCGAATCCGCGACCTGCTATCGTGCTCGCGCATTGGGTACCTTGGATCGTTCCCGCTCGACCGATGCCGGAGACACCATCTACGACCGGTATCTGGATGCCTGCGTGGCCGGGAACCCGGAGCTCCCCGAAGCGTATCTGGCGCGGCATGGCGCCGTCGATCCGGTCGTCAGCGGGCGTGTCCGGGCGATCTATTCGGCGTTCGTGGAGCGCCAGGCGCGGCCCGCGGCGGATGCGGGCGCGCTTCCGTACGAGCGTCTCGGGGAGTACCGACTGCTGGAGGTACTCGACGAGGGCGGCATGGGCACGGTCTTCCTGGCCGAGCAGGAGACGCTGCAGCGCAAGGTGGCGCTCAAGCTGATTCGCCGCGACCTGCTTGCATCGCGGACGGCGGTGGAGCGCTTTCGGCGCGAGGCGCTCGCGATCGCTCGGTTGCGGCACCGACACATCGTGCAGGTGATCGCCGCGGGCGAAGAGCGGGGCGAGCGGTATCTCGTCATGGAGTACGCCCGGGGCGAGAGCATGGCGCGTCGGCTAAACGACACGCTGGGGCGCGCCGAGGGCCCGCCCGGCGCGGCGTGGCTTGCCGAGTGCGTCGAATGGTGCCGCCAGATCGCGGACGCGCTGGCGTGTGCCCACGCGGCGGGTGTCATCCACCGCGACGTGAAGCCGTCCAACATCCAGATTGCGCCCGACGGATTGGCGCTGCTGCTCGACTTCGGCGTCGCGCTCGCCGATGACGCGACCGCCGGCGAGCTGACCACGACGTTCGCCGGCTCGACCCAGTACGCGGCTCCGGAGCAACTTGCCGGAGCGCCGGTTTCGGAACGCAGCGACATCTACGGGCTCGGGGTCACGCTCTACCAGTGCGTGACAGGGCGCGTTCCGTTCGCCGGCGGATCGCTCGAGCAGATGATCTCGCGCGTGGCGCGGGAGGATCCCGTGGAGCCGCGTCGGCTCAATCCGCATGTGGGTCGCGACCTGGAGATCGTCCTGCTGCGTGCCCTGCACAAGGATCCGGAGCGCCGGCCCGATGCCATCGTTCTGCGGGACGAACTCGGCCGCGTCGGCCGGGGAGAGCCGATCGTTTCCCGGACGCCCTCGCGTCGCGAGCGCAGCGTGAAGTGGGTGCGCGCGCATCCGATGACGGCCGGCACGATTGTGCTCCTGATCGCGTCGTTGCTCGCCTTCGCCGCGTGGCGTGCCGCCGCCGAACGACGCAATCGGGAGGATGCACGCGTGCTGGTGTGTCTCGCGGACGAGATGGTGGACGACTATTGGACACGCCGCGAACAGGCGAGAGGCATGGAGTCCGAACTGCGGATCCTGGTGAACGCCCGCATCGAGCGCTACCTGGAACCGAGGGAGGAGATTCAACTCGAACAACTCGAGCGGGCCGCCGCGCGACTGCGTCGAGAACGGGACGGACTGTTTCACCGCGTTCTCGACGAATTGAAGCGAGCCGAACGGATCGACCCCGCCGTTGCCGGGGTGCGCCGCGTGCGCGCGCGTCTCTACCTCGAAAAGGTGCGGGAAGCGCAGGTGCGGGAGGACTTCGACGAGGCCGCCTTTTTCCGCGCTCTGGCGCGTCGCGCGGACCCCGACGCGGATGTCGCACCCGATCGGGAGGCGCTGTTCCCGCTGCCGGTTCGGACGCGCGAGCCCGGCGCGCATGTCTGGATCTTTCGATTGGGGGAGTGCGACTCGTTGGCGGAGACGGGCGAACGACGCAGCGTCCCGATGCCCTACGGCGTCGAGACCAGCGTCCCCGCGCCGGGCACGTTCTGTCTTCGCATCGTGGAGTCGACGCTCCAGCTGAGGCCGGGAGACCTGATCGATCGCCTCGCGGGCGAGCCGCTGCGGGGCGCGGTATTCGTTCTGGACAACGAGGGCGAGATGCGGCGCGGCGATCGGATCGAGGCGGTCGCCGGAGAGCCGGTCCGGTCGCTGTACGAAATCGAACGCATGCCTCGCGCGCCGCCGCGCCCCATCACGATTTCGCGTGCCGGAGCTCTTTTCGAACTCCTCGCGCCGCTTCCGGCCGCCGTGGGGGACGCGCGGGCGCTGGCGGGGGGAGGTCGCGTCACCGCGCGCGTCGTGCGCGACGGAAACGTGCGCGAACAGGAGCTGACTGCCGGAGTGGGTGCGCGCCTGACCGCGATTCCACTCGCGACGAGTCCGGGCTGCTACCTCGGGCGGACTCCGCTCGAGGCGCCGCTCGTCCCGTCGGGGCGTTATCTGCTGCTGTTTCGGCGGGCAGGCTGCCTGGAGACCCGCATGGCCATCGGCACCGGCGAGTTCCAGGGAGAAGAGGGCTTCCCGGCGTGGCTTCCGCTTCGCGACCGCGTGCCACCGGGATTCGTGGCTGTCTCTCCCGACTTCGACGCGAGGCCGTTCCTCATGATGGAGCGCGAGGTGACCGTGGCGGAGTACAAGCAGTTCCTCGATGCGATCGACAACCCGGACACGCGCGTACCCGGGGTTTCGGGGGAGCCGGGCAAGCCCTACTGGCACAAGACGGACGACGGCTATTCGTGGCCCAAGCGGTGGACCGGACGATTTCCGGTCGTGGGCGTGAGCTGGATCGATGCGAAGGCATACGCGGCGTGGCGAACCGAGCGGGCGCGCCATGCCGGACGCTCGTGGAAATTCAGGCTCCCCACGTTCCGGGAATGGGTGCGCGCCGCCTACGGTCACGGCCGCTACGTGTTCGGCAACCGATTTCAGCCCAAGTGGGCCAAGACCTGTTTTGCGCAACGGGAGGCGCGATTGGAGGCGGTCATGCGCTACCCCATCGACGAATCGATCCATGGCGTCTTCGACAGCGCCGGAAGCGCGCGCGAGTGGGTGCGGGATTGGTACGACGAGGGGCGCGGGCTGCGCCGCCTGTGCGGCGGGTCGTGGGCGCAGGCCGACCCCCAGTCGTTCCCGGTCTACGCGCCGGCGGGGGCGGAGCCGGACAGTTCGGGTGGCGAGACGGGCCTGCGGCTGGTGGTCGAGATCGACTGATGCGGACGCCGACGCTGGCCGATCTGCTGGTGCGGCACCGCGCTGACCTAGTGCGCTTCGTCCACCGGCAGGCGGGGCGCGTGCTGCGCTACGAGACGGACGAGGATCTGGTGCAGGGCGTTCACCTGCGCGCGCTCAAGCGGGGGGCGAGCTTTCGCTACGAGGGCGAGAAGCCGTTTTTGGCATGGATGTACCGGCTCGCGCGCGGCTATCTCGCGGATCGGCAC